>JAQWBY010000499.1 GCA_028706165.1 Lentisphaeria bacterium
CGAACTACCGCCAGTGCGTGGAGATATCGTCTGCCGGCGCCTTGCGGGAGATGAAGATACCGGCGCTGATTGCGGTGTTGTCGCCATTGGTCTTCGGCTTTATTTTCGGTGCGGAATTTGTGGGCGGATTGTTGATTGGCACGACCTTGTCGGCGATCATGTTGGCCTTATACACGGCGAATGCCGGTGGCGCCTGGGACAACGGCAAGAAGTACATTGAAAGTGGACATTTTGGCGGCAAGGGCTCGGAAGCGCACAAGGCGGCGGTAATCGGCGACACAGTCGGCGATCCTTTGAAGGACACTGTTGGGCCATCTTTGGACATCCTAATCAAGATCATGTCGGTAGTGTCGCTGATTTCGGTGTCGATTTTTGCCAAGTATAACATCTACGATTGGTTGACGTCATTCATGCGCTAAAGCCAGGAGGTGCTCCATGCAGACGAATCTGTATCTGACGGTATTTCCGATGGAGGCGCTGATTGCCTCACAGCTGTCTCCGGAGGCCTTCGCCGCGTATATGTCGGTCGGTGCGCGCAAGGGGTCGGCTGAAGCGCTGATATTCATCTGCATCAATAAAGAAAATGGCCCGTTTTGCTGGGAGGAAGCGCGGCAGAAATGCGTAGCGCATGCGGATGGGCGGCCCAAGCGCTCGTTTTATCTATCCATTCATCGCGTGCTGGAAAACCTCGATTTGGAGACCATGGGCGACTTATATTTGGTGACGCGCGATGGCCGCTGTTTGGCCTTGCAGCGGTCAGGCATTGGCGGTGACGAATGCCAACTGCCGGAGGATTGGGACGGCATTGGCCTCTACAAGGAACTATGCCCAGTACATCCCCTGGTGGTGAGTTGTCGACCGCCCAGTGACTTCGGCGCGTATATGACGTCGCCGGATAATCGCGTATCGGTGCCGAGTCTGCTGTTTGCGGATTTGCGTATTGTCACAACGCCCGAACAAAGCCAGGTGGGCAGCCGCGTCGCTACGCTCTTTGACCGGCGCATGGAGCATCTGAAAAGTTGTATTGAAGAAGTGCAGCAGCGTCGGGACAAAGGCGCGAAGATTGTCGACCGCAGCTACGCATCGCGTTTTTCCTACGGCCTGATCAAGAACGGCGTCTACCTCTGTCGGGGCCAGCAGTGTCTGTTCTGGCCTATGCCAAGCCGCGACATCCTTAAGGAAACGGCTTACGACTGGGGGCGTTCCGCAGAAATTTTCTAAAGAAAAAGGCCCTGCTGGCGCTGAGTTGTGCAGCATGCCAGGCAGGGCGGCGGCGATGCCCCGCAGGGGCGTTTTGGGTGAATCAGTCTTTGAGGCGGGCGCGGGCGCCGAAGGGGCCGCCGTCGGAGGCGCCGCTGCGGCCGATGGAGTCCGGCGCCAGGCGGTAGTCGCGTTTGGCGGCATCCATGAAGGTGGGCATACCGAATTGGGAATGGACATCGACGGGGAATTGCTTCTGGAGTTCGGGGAGTTGTTCGAGCATGATGCGGTTGTTCTTGGCGAGGCGGTAGAGCGGTTTGTCGCCGACGTACCAGAGATTGTGGTCCATGGTAATGGTGTCGAGCCAGTCGAGGTCCATGCGCATGCCGGCTTCGGTGGTTTGCACGAAGATGTTGTCCTTGACAACGAAGTTGCGTGTTTCGGCGCGATTGGAGTAGAACATCAAGTGCGCGCCATTGGGATTGGGGCGCTGCGCATGCGACCAGACCGTCCCCGCATCGATGCAGGTGTTGTTGACGAAGGCGATATTTTCGGTGAGTTTGCGGTTCCAGTATTCAAAGGAATACTCGGCATTCCAAATGACGTTATTGCGGTAGGTGATATTGATTTCGCTGTCATCGCGGCCCTGGTTGGTGAGCGCGGCGTCGTAGATTTCCCAGACGCGGCAGTTTTCGACCAGGCAGTCCTTGGCATTGCCCCAGAATTCGATGCCGTTGCCGAAGCGTACGGGGACCCCATTGGGGTGAGTGAACTGGTGGGCGCCGCCGATGTAGTAGATGTCGCAGCCGCGGATGGTGACGCCCTCGGCGGAGCCGCCGCCGAAGCCATGGCTGGCGCCGTAGCGGATGGCGAGGTTTTCGAAGAGGATGTTCTTGCGGCCACCGTGTTCGACGACGTGGCCCTTCATGGCCAGTTCGATGCTCTGGTGGAGTTCCGCGGGGTTGCCGTCGTAGCGCAGATAGACGCACTGCTCGTCGGGGGCGTAATAGTAGTCGCCGACCTTGTCAAGGCTGTCCACGGACCACTTTTTCCAGCCGCAGGTTTTGCCGTGGTCGAAGATGATGTTGCCGACATCGACGGGCAGTTCGAGCCCGCCGACTTTCGTGGCGACTTCGGCGCGAACGACCTGCAGTTGGATTTCCTCGCCGTCGCGGAGCTGGTCGCCGAGACCAAAGTGGAGTTTCATGGGTTCGGGGGCGATTTCGCTGATGCGATTGAGGACGATTTCGATGTCCTGCCATTCGTCTCGCAGTTCGGTGTCGCAGCGGCCATTGGCGAAGCGGCGCCATGGTGTCTGTTCCTGGAGGACGTCGATGTTCTTGAGTTTGATGGGCATTTTGCTGCGGCCGCGGAGGGTGATGATCAGCGTATCATCGAAGTACGGGATGACCGGTCCCCACAGCTGAATGTGATTGCGGTGGGTGCCGGCTTTGCTGACATTGAGGGTGACGACCACGTGGCCCTTTTCGCCGCCGTGGTTGAAAGCGTGGGCGCGGGCATCGGCCTCGAAGTAGCAGGCCCAATGGCCGGTGCGGAATTCGCG
>JAQWBY010000500.1 GCA_028706165.1 Lentisphaeria bacterium
ACGCGCTGGCGGGACTGCCCTGCCAGCTACGGATTATCGGCCAGCTCAGCGACGAGCAGCGCGCGCGACTGGCCGCGCGCGGCATTGACTACAGTAACGCGTGTGACCTCAGCGACCGCGACATCATTGCCGAGTACCAGCAATGCGATTTACTGCTGTTTCCGTCGCTTTCCGAGGGCTTCGGCATGCCGATCATTGAGGCCCAAGCGACTGGCCGCCCCGTAGTGACCTCCAACCGGCAGCCCATGGTGGACACCGCCGGCGCGGCCGGCGCGGCCCTCGTCGATCCGGATAATCCCGCGGCGATTCGCGCCGCCATCGACCGCGTCATCGGTGACGACGACTACCGACGCGGCCTCGTTGCCGCCGGCCGTAAAAATGCCGCGCGCTTCGCCGCCGCCGCCATTGCCCGGCGTTATAGTGACATTTACCGGCAACTGCAGGCGCCCTGAGGCGCAATCGCGTCGGTCATTGGCCAAAACAAAAATACATTACATCGAGCAACAAGCGGCCCCATGACAGGCATTATCGTTCTCGTTTACAAATCGTATGAGCAGGTCCTGCGCTACGTCAGCCAGGAGCTGAGCAAAGTCGGCTGCGAACACCGGGTGGTAATTGTGGATGTCGGCAGCCCGGTCACTTCCGCCGAGCGCATCGCGGCTGCACTGGGCGTGGCGGTGACGGCTATTGACGCAGCGACCGTGGACCGCCACTGCGGTATCTTTGTGATTCACAGCCCGGACAACCTCGGCTACGCGCGCGGCAACAACCTCGGCGTGCAATTCCTCCTCAGGCATTTTCCGGAGACCGACAAGCTGCTATTCAGCAACGACGACATTGAATTCATCACGCCGGACGTGGTCGAACAACTGGGCGCCAAGCTGGACGAAATGCCCGACGTGGGCTGCATTGGGCCGCGGGTGATTGACCTCAATGAACACGACCAGGGGCCGGAATACGAAGCGACGACGGTCGGCAGAAGCATCCTCATCAACGCGCTCATTCCCTTCGTCGGCGCGGGCTTTTTCTCGCCGCCGGCCTCCGCGGAACGGCCTCGCGAGGCCGGCGAAGCCTATATCGTCGGTGGCTGTTTTCATATGCTGCGGACAGCGGATTTTCTAGCCGCCAGCATGTTCGACGCGCGGACCTTCCTGTATTTTGAGGAGGAGATTCTTAGCGAGCGCCTGCGGCGTGTAGGCAAGGCGGTCTATTATTATCCGGCTGTGCGAATACGCCATTTCGTCGGCAATACGACAAGCAAGCACAGGTCGAATCTGGCGCTGGTGAAAACGCATTTGGCTGGCCAGTGGCTGTATTATCGCGAGTACCGGCACGTGCCATGGCCGGCACTGGCGGCGCTGAAGCTCTCGGCGTGGCTGCGGCTGTTCCTGGTCTATCTGGCCGATCGCAAAAATGCCCTGAAACGCCGCGCTAATCAACGCTGAGTCGCAGAGTGAGTTGAGCTGGAAAGAGCATACCTATGGGCAAGCCCACGACGAAATTCTTCTGGTGGTCGTATATCGTCTGCGCGGCAATCATGAGCGCATTCACCATCTTTGCGCTCCTGCGGCCGGCCGTATTTGCCGCCGGCGGCTACAGCGGTCCGGCGCATTGGCGTGAGGACACCCCGGCGGGCATCCGTTTCAGCGGGGACAGCTATCGCTACATATCCGGCGGCGAGCAGCTTGCGGCCGGCCGGGGCACGGCGGGTCTCACCCGGTCCTACATTGGCTATATCGCCATCGTGGCGTTGAGCATCAAGAGCGGCCTGGGCCTGAACGGCGTTGTGCTGGCGCAGGTGCTGGCGGGGCTGCTGGGCCTGTATGTGCTGATGCGCATCGCCTGGCATGGCAGTGGCTGGCGCCTGGCCCTGCTCTGCGGCGGCATATACGCCGGCAACCCCGAGTTCGCGTTCTGGCACTGCTTCATCATGACGGAATCGCTCTACATCAACGCGGTGTGTGTGGCGATGTTCCTGTGCCTGTGGGCGCGGCAGCACGCAAAAACGACGGCACTGGCAGCAGCAAGCGCAACCGCCCGGCCATGGCGGCAGGCACTGGCGTTTGCGGGCGTGCTGGCGTTGCTCTTTCTCATGGCGCTGATCCGGCCCAACGGCTGGATATTGCCGCCGATCGCCCTGCTCTTTTGGCTTTTCAGCGCGACGTGGCCATTGCGTGTGCGCCTGCTGGCGGCCGTGGGAGTGTGCCTGGTATTTGTAATCATTGCCCTAAGTGGCAGTAACTTCCGCAAGCGCATCGAGCAAGAAGGGCCTTTCTCTAAGCTGTACAGCGGCGAGGTGGTCTGGCAGGAAGATCTATGGCGCGTAGCCATGCCCGACCAGGGGCAATACGATGCCACGCTGGGCGGTGCGATCCAGTATGTGGTGCGTCATCCCTTGGCCTGCGGCTGGCTGGCCTTGAAGCGGGTCGGGGTGCTGTTTTTGCGTGTGCGCCCCGGCTATTCCCTGGCGCACAACGCCATGCTAATCGCCATCTACCTACCGCTGCTGCTGCTGGCCGGCGCCGGCGCTGGAATGAGCTGGAAGGAAGCAGCCAGCCAGCTGGCCATCATGATCATCCTGGGGCACGCCTTGATTGTCGCCCTCACCTTCAATGACAACGACGGGCGCTTCACCCTGTATTTCACGCCACAGCTAGGATTTCTTGCAGCCGTGCCCCTGCTGGCACTATGGCGACAAGCGGAAAAACGCCTGCGGGCAAAGCGCTTGGTTTTGCCGCAGGAAGCATAAGGAGTCG
>JAQWBY010000501.1 GCA_028706165.1 Lentisphaeria bacterium
GGCGACGCCATCATGGCCGAGCGGCCCTGCCCGCCATTGCGCCCGGCATAATAAGGCAGGTGGAAGAACAATGCCGTGATGCCGTTCTGCGCCAGCAACTTGCAGACCATCCGCTCAAACTGGAAGCTCCCCGGGCCAATGATGTGGAAAATCACCACGCCGGGGTATTCACGCGTCGCCGGCACGCCCAGCGGCCGGAACAGCTCGCCCGTGACCGTGTTGTTCGCCGCCACCTCCGTCACCACCGACGAGGGAAAACGGAAGTCGTAAGCCAGGCAGCCGTCCTGCTCGCCCTTGGCCACCAGCGCACAACTGAAGGCCTCGCCGCTGCGGCCGTCCCGAATCGCCACCTCAGTGGTCACCACTGGCGGTGGCGGCTTTGCCGGCGGGGCCTCCTGGGCGCCCAGCGGCAACAAAAGAACGAACAACCCCAGTGCAGCAAAACGACGAAACAACGCGGCGCAATGCATCTTATCGCTCCTTGACTCTATAATGAACTGTTGCAGCGGCGAGGCGGGAGTGCTTGGTCATGGCGCCAGGAACAGCTCGTTGAGGTGCCGCAGGCGCTCGGGGCATTCTGTCCAGCTGGGGTCTTCGGGGCCGGATGTCGTGCGCGGCATGCAGCCCCAGAAACCCAGTTTCTTCAAGGTCAGCACGGCGTACTCGATGATTTCCCAGTAGGCGTCCGATTTCTCTTCCCAGCGCATGCTGTTGGCGGCGCAGTAAGATGCGGCCTCGCCCATGACCAGCGGCACATCGCCAATGACCGTCTGCCGCAACTCGGTAAAACGCCGCGCCCAGTCGTCCACGCGGGCCTTATAGACCGCCACATCGGCGTCCAGCTGCTTGCTGAGCATTGCTTCAAGTTCCGGCAGGGTGGCGTCATTCAGGTTGCTGTAGAGCCACACGCGCCGCGTCCAGTTCAAGCCGGCCTGAGCCATGCCCGCGCGACTCCCCTCAATGTCGTCAAGGGTATTTAAGGGCGTTTTCAGGAAACGGCTGATTTTCGCAAAAGACTCACTGTACTCGGGATTGTCCAGCTTGCCCGAAAACAGATCTTGCTCGAACTGCGCGTAGCTACGCGGCCAAATGTAGTAGCTGTGGGCATTCCACACTTGCATGTTCCTCGGGAAGAACTCCGGCTGGACATTCGGCGTGCAGGTGTCGAGCGCAAAAAGCAGCTTGGGGTACTTCTCCCGCAGGAATGCCAGCGCGTCCTCGTGGTAACCGCGTTGCTGTGCGAGCAACGCCTTGTCCTGGCAGCCGTAGCCCAGCGGCGGCAAGCCATCGGCCTCATTGAAGATTTCGGCAAAGGCCAGCTGTGAATCCAAACCGCGTGCCGTCAATTCGTCAATGATGAAACCCAGCAGCTTGGCAAAGGCCATGTAGCGCTCTTCGTAGGGCAGCCCCAGCAGCAGTTCATTGCGCGACTCCGTCGCCACCCAGTAGGTGTGCAGATAATACCAGCTGGACAGAATGACGACGATGCCATGTCGGCGCGCCGCCTCAAATAGCGCCAGGATCGCCTCCATCACGTCAAAGCGGGCACCGCCCGTCAACACCGACATCTGCCGGATCAACTGGCTGTGACCAGGAAAGGGGTCCAGCAACCGCACTTCACCCAAACGCCGCCCGGACAAGTCATGGCAAAAGCCCGCACCGCTGTCCAGGCGAATACAGTTGAAGCCCCGCTCCTTCAATTCGACCATCCGGCGATCCAGGTCACTATAGACATTGCCAGGCTTGCCGCACATGAAACCCCAGATCCAAAAAGAGATGGTGAGCTTCTCTGGTATAGTCCCGACTCGTTCACTTGACAAAGTCGTCATCGCGCAGTCCTCCTTGTGCCACCTAAATACCTTGTTGCGAGATAAACACCCTTCACAGTAACCCACACACCGCGTTCTGCAACGAATAACACCATTCGATCAACGCAATGCCCCCTGCCCCGTCACGCCTTACATCAGACCGATCAGACCGATCAGACCGATCAGACCGATCAGACCGATCAGACCGATCAGACCGATCAGACCGATCAGACCGATCAAGTCGATGATCCGTCCGATCCGTCCGATCCGTCCGATCCGTCCGATCCGTCCGATCCGTCCGCGATAACAAAAAAGAAGATTAGACCGATCAGACCGATCAGACCGCGCCGTCCGCGCAGCAATCCGCAAAAGACGTGTTGCGATTTCGGAAAGGCCATCGCGGCGACCACCGAAACCGCTTTGAGCACAAAAAAAAAAGCATTTGCCAACAGGGCAAAAAAATAATGCCTTGAATGCATTAATGAATGCTCTTTGAGATTGCAATTGAAAATCATTATAAATGAATTATTCGCTTGCTTTTATTTGCGTCATAGCGACTGCTTGCGGACGCGTCCTGCTTATCTTCAGGCGTTGCCCAAAACTCCTGATATAAAAAGTGCCAGGGGGCAAAAAAAAACAAATTTTCTGCTGGAATTTGCATTATATCCCGATATTGTAATCGGCGTTTTCAGAAACGCTTTTCTCGCCGCCGTGTGATGGGTTCTCCGGCATGAAAAAAGGGACTCGCAAGGCCCGGCAAATTAGTGCAAGTGTCTTATGAGTCACAGGTGACAGAGCAGGTTACGGCGAAAGATTCATTTCAGATTATATCGTTCTGTTTTCACTTTCTTATCATTCTGAGGTCAAATTGACCTCATTTCAAGCCACCGACCAATCACCATGGGAGAATTCAGCAGGATGGACACAGACGACCCTTTGCCGGC
>JAQWBY010000502.1 GCA_028706165.1 Lentisphaeria bacterium
TACGTGTTCGTTATGGCATTGTTGAGTTGTTGTATCGTGCGCCGTCGCGGGAAACGCAGTTACCGTCCGCATCGGAGTTGGCGAGCCGCTACAACATCTCGATGAGCACCGTCAACCGCGAGTTGAAGAAGCTGGTTGAGGAAGGTCTGATCATCGGCCGGCAGGGCGTGGGAATGTTCACGGTCCCCAATGTGATCAAGATCGATGATCGGTTGCTTGGTCGGCGGATTGTCGGCATCATCTACGGCGATGGCCGTTATTTGTGTTACGGCCTCTGCGAGTGGACCTTCATCACCAGCTGCGGCTTCGCTCTGCTGCCTGGGATAGCGCATCCACGATATGTGAATCTCATTGCCAGTCATCCCGACGACATTGCCGCGGAACTGCAATCGCAGAGCCTTGACGGTCTCATCGCCATCAGGCCCTCAAAGAGCCTCGCCCGGGCCCTACAGACACTGCAAGCCCGCGGCATGCCGGTGGTCGCCGCCGGGAGCAACGTCGAGGGCGTGCCGTCCCTCCTGGCTGATCACCGCCAAGCGGGACGCGACATGGCCAGGCAACTCCTGCAACACGGCGTCCGCAGTATTCTATGGATGTCCTTCGATCCCATTTGCAGAGAACACCTGGCCGGCCTGCGGGAGTACTGCGCTGAAGCCAATAGCAAAATCAAGATCAAGATCAGCGAAGTCGCCAACATGGGCGAATTCGAGGCTAGAGTCAGCGATTACGCGCAGAAGAACGCCTTTCCCGACGCCGTCTTTCTCCACGGCGAGACGATCTGCGCCCTCCCGGACACGCTGCAGCGCCTCGGCGTCACGCCACCGAATTGGCTGACGCTATCCGAAATTGAAAGCGCCGAACGACTCGCGAAGCACCACGGCCTCGTCCGCGCCTTCCCCTACCGCGACATCGCCCGCCAGGCCGCCGCATGCCTTGAAGAGCAGTTCGCGGGCAAAACCGTCGCCCCGAAATACACCTTTCGCTATCAGGTTTCCGAGATGTAACCCCCACCGTTCCGATCCTACAGGAGGAAAAGACATGACGTCGATGTTTCGCCCCATTCACGCCTGGTTCGGTGTAATGATGCTGGCCGCCGGCGTCCACGCCGCCACGACCAATTTCTGGCCGAACCCCGGTTTTGAACAGTGGACAGGCAAAACCGGCCACGCCCGTTTCTATGCGACCGACGTAGCCGTTGCGCAATCCAGCGCTGCGGCTCACAGCGGCCAGTACTCCCTGCATCTGTTCGATGACGATGGCGGTAAAAGCAATTCGACTTTCCACTTTTCGCCTCTCAATCAGCTACGAGACGACATGACCGGCCGCGTGGTCTTCCTTTCCGCCTGGTGCAAACTCGTCTCCATGAGCAACAATGCCCGAGTCGGTGTGGCCATCACCTGGACGGACGGCGCCGACACCTGGCACAACCGCTATCAGTTCATGGAATTAGCCGACCAGGGCGGCGACTGGCGCCAATTGCAGGTCCGCGCCGAACTACCCGCAGACCTCAAGCTGCTGCGCTTCGAACTGTGGTGCTCAAATACCTGGTACCGCAAGGGCGAGGCCTTCTTCGATGACGTGGCCGTCGGCTTCGATAGCCCCACCGCCACTGCCGCCACTGCCGCCACCCCCGCCGCTACCGCTGCCGCCACTGCCGCTGGTGACCGCCCCCTCGGCATGGAATCCCTGCCGCCGCAGGACGACGCGACCCTGGCCATGCGTAAGGACTACGAGCAGCCGGTCATCTTCCGCGAAGACGGCCACGTCCGACCCGACATTCGCCAGGGCACCTGGTTCATGAACGGCCGACCAGAATTCATCTTTGGTGGCTGGCTCTACAACTCACAGACGGCCTTCGGCCGCGACTGGCCTAGGGCCAACCCGAACCGCCAGGGCATAGACCACATCGCCTACAACCTGCCGCCGTCAAAGATCGTGGCTGACGCCGTGGGCGTCAACAGCTTCCAGATCGCCATGGAAAAAAATCCCAGCAACGCGCTCTTCGGCCTCAATGTCAAAGGCCTTGCAGAGTCCGAAAAAAATGTCCGGGAATTCTTCGCCGGCATGAAAGACCTCCCACTGACCTTGGAATTCACCTTCGCGCAACGCGAACTCCAACGCCAGCTGCCCGCCCTGGCGGCCGCCATCAAACAACAGTTTGCCATGTGGCATTCCTTCATTCCTTTCTGCCCCGAGCACCCCGCCGGCGACCGCTACTACCGCAGCCTCTTCCGCGGCGGCGCCTTGGCAGCGCTCAAGAACCAGGCGAATGTCTTCTGTTGGGAGCTCTTCAATGAGTCCAGCTACTGCTGCGAATGCAGCTACAACCGCCAGGCCTTCGCGACAGCCATGCAGGAAAAATTCGGCACCATCGCGGAAGCAAACCGTGTCTGGGGCACCATCTTCAAGAGCTTCGCCGAAGTGGCCGCCGTGACCGGCTACCGACAGTTCCCGCGCCTCTGGCCCGACTGGTGCCGCTTCTCCGCACAACGTTATGCGGACATCCTCAGGCTCTACAGCAACTACATCCGCCAATTCGACCAGCGCGACAAGGTCTACTTCGCCGAGCAAATGACCCTCACTCACCTGTGGACGGCGCGCGGCGCCGGCATGGACTATCGACAGATTCTGCCGGCCATCGACGTCATCTCCGTCGAAGGCGGCCCCTGCCGCTACGGCGAACAGAGCGCCCCACCCGAGGCGAAAGACGGCATGGAGGAAATCGTCGTCTCCCATCGCAAGGC
>JAQWBY010000108.1 GCA_028706165.1 Lentisphaeria bacterium
CTTGGAACGGCTGGTATCAAAGGCTGAGCGATTACCGATGTTTTTTTTCTGCCGCGCTGGCGTTGGCATATGTGCAAAGAAGTACAATACTATTGTCGCGCAGGGCGGCATGCGTAGGATATCCTCGTTATGCGTGGGGGAGGCCGCGATGCGTTGCAGTTCGGACCTTGTTGGCAGCTGATCAGGAGGGGTGAAATGGGAAAGCGAGAGTTGATGAGATGAAAGTTGGCCTACTGCCTTTTTATCTGCATTTGTACGACGAAGTAGCGCCGGAGCGCCGGCCGGTGGTGCAGGGTTTTGCTGATTTGATTGCCCGACAGCTTCGCCGGCGGGGGCTGATTGTCGAGCAGGCGCCAATTTGCCGGGTGAAGCAGGAATTTGCGGCTGCGGTGGCGTCATTTGAGAAGCAGAAGGTGGAGGTGCTGATCACCTTGCACCTGGCCTACTCGCCATCGTTGGAAGCGGCTGAGGTCATTGCCGCGAGCAGCTTGCCGGTGGTGGTGCTGGATACCACGCCGGATTACGAGTTTCCATATGATTACGGCAATCGGATTATGGCCAACCACGGCATCCACGGTGTGCAGGATTTCTGCAATGTCCTGTTGCGCAGTGGCAAGGACTTTCTGATTTCCGCCGGGCACTGGGAAAAGTCATCGGTGCTGGACCGGCTGGTCCGGCAGGTGAAAGCAGCGGGCCTGGCGCATAAGATGAGCCGCATGCGGGTCGGTCGGATTGGCGGATGTTTTGCCGGCATGGGCGATTTCGAGGTGCCTGATGGCAGTTTGGGGATGACGGTCGTGCCTTACGAAAGCAGCCGGGGGCGGTCTGCCGAGCCCGATGCCGAGTCCATTGCTGCGGAGATGGCCGCTGATCGCCGGCAGTTTGTATTTGGAGACATGTCGCCGGCGGTCTATGAGCGGACGCTGCGGGTTTGCCTGAAGCTGCGGCGTTGGCTGGAGGCAAAAAAACTTGACGCTTTCACGATATGCTTCCAGGGCATTACCAGCACGGATGGCTGGGAGACGGTGCCTTTTCTGGAGGCATCGAAGGCCATGGCGCGGGGCCTGGGCTATGCCGGCGAGGGCGATGTGCTCACGGCAGCGTTGGTGGGGACGCTGATGCGGGCTTTTCCAGAAACCAGTTTCACCGAGATGTTCTGTCCCGACTGGGCGCATAACCGCATTTTTGTGAGCCACATGGGCGAAATCAACATCGATCTTTGCGATCAGAAGCCGCTGCTGTCGGAGCGCAGATATGTAGTCAGTGAGACGGGTAATCCGGCCGTGGCCACGGGCTGTTTTCGTCCGGGGCCGGCGACGCTGGTGAATCTGGCGCCATGCATTGGCGGTGAGTTCAAGCTGATTGTGGCGCCGGTGGTCTTCGACGCGCCGGGGACGCCGTCGACGGCGAGCAACACCGGGTGGTTTTCGGTACCGCAGCGTGACATTTCGTCGTTTTTGGAGGCGTACAGCCGTCTTGGCGGTACGCATCATCTGGCGTTGTGTTACGGGTGTGATCTGGCCATACTGGAAGATTTTGCTCACCTGATGGGCTGGCAGTATCACGCAGTGAAAATTCTGCATGATGGCGCCGGCAGCAGCAGTGGCCAGCATCAGTGGCATCATGGCGAGTGATCGTGATGTTCTCGCGTGGCTCTGCGGGAGTATTGCCGGCGGCATGGTGTTGACCGGCGGGTGTTATGGTGATGAGGAGACAACATGGGCATTGCAAGTGACATCTTCAAGACCGACCGCCGGATCAAACTAGGCATTTGGGGCTTGGGGCGCGGGCAGAATTTCATCAATGCGGCGAAGCATCTCAACATTGACGTCGTCGCCGGCTGCGATTACAACCAGCACATGCGCGAGCGCTTTTTGAAGAATTGTCCCGGCGCCTATGTCAGTGACAACGAGGACGAATTTTTAGCGCAGGATTTTGATGCCGTGCTGATTGCGACTTGGTTTTGTTCGCATGCCGAGCACACGATAAAAGCGTTACGGGCCGGCAAGCACGTCATGTGTGAGGTCACGTCTTTTTTCACGCCGGCGGAGGCCGTGCGTCTAGTTGAGGCGGTGGAGAGCAGTGGCCGGGTGTACAACCTGCTGGAGAATTATCCCTTCCAGATGGGCAACATGTACGTGCGTTCGCTGTGGCAGCAGGGCTTTTTCGGCGACTTCATGTACGCCGAGTACGACTATGTGCATGAGTGCCGGTCCCTGTCCTACACCTACATTGACGGCGTGCCGGTGAAACCGGGTTATCATGCTCACCAGTGGCGGTCCTGGCTGAATTTTCAGTATTACAACACCCATTCGCTGGGGCCGGTGATGCAGATTACCGGGCTACGGCCGACGCGGATCTGCGCGCTACCCAGCACGGTGGCGCTGCCGGGCTATCTTGGTGACGGCAAGATGGGGGGGATCGCGCCGTCGTTGATCAGCATGAGCAATGGCGGCGTCATGCGCAATCTCATGGGTGGTACGACCAACGACAGCCACACCCGGAAACTGTGGGGGACGAAGGCCGCCGTGGACCTGACCGGCGATGTGCGCATCCGCGTGGGCGGGTCGGGCCACGGTCGCTGGCTGACAGTGTCGCCCAAGTGGCCGGAGATGGCCGAGCTGGCCAATCAGGCCGGCCATGGCGGCGGGGACTTCTGGGAGCTCTTCTATTTTGCTCGGCAGATATTGACTGGCGAGAAAGCGCCGTGGGACATCTACGCGGCCTGCGACGTCACCATGGCCGGCATCATGGCGGTGAAGAGTAGCCTGGCCAATGGCGAGCCGGTGGATATTCCGGACTTCCGTGACCGCAGCGCTCGCGAGGCGTTCCGTGCTGACCATTTTGCCCAGGAACATTTTGATCCCAAGGCGATTTTCCCAGCTGGGCACGACCCGGCCATCACGGATCATTTTACGACGGTGATGAGCCGTTTTTCATCCTTTAGCGGCTACATCGGCATCATCCTAGTGCGCAATGTCTTCGACGGCATGGCGCTGTATCCGGACCTGGCATCGGATCAGGACCGCTTTGCGGTGATTGCCGATGTACGCAAGCTCATCCATGAGCTGCCGGCTATCGCCAGCAATTATCGCGAGGCGCTGGCGATCGCTGATGCCTATCCCGACTCGCTGGCGGCGAAGGCAATTTACAGCAGTGTCAACAGCGCGGAAATGGCGAAAGTCCTGGGCACGGACAAGACGATCGCCGAGCTGCGCGACTGGCTGGCCGCTATGTAAGTGTGGGGGGACTCGCGGTGGACCCGGTGGACCCGGTGAGCGCCGGTGGACGCGGTGGACCCGGTGGACGCGGTGGACCCGGTGGACCCGGTGAGCGCCGGTGGACGCGGTGGACGTGGTGGACGCAGTGGACGCGGTGGACCCGGTGAGCGCCGGTGGACGCGGTGGACGCGGTGGACGCAGTGGACCCGGTGGACCCGGTGGACGCGGTGGACCCGGTGGACGCGGTGGACGCAGTGGACGCGGTGGACCCGGTGGACCCGGTGGACCCGGTGGACCCGGTGGACGCGGTGGACGCGGTGGACGCGGTGGACGCGGTGGACGCGGAGGGCGAATCCAAACTCGGTTCAGCAGCTAGTCTGCCCCTCGCTTGAGGCTATATTGCATGCCATCTGTTTTTCCCTGTCACCATCTTTCACCTTACGGGCCCAACCAGGAGAAGCCGATGTTTCCCTTCACGACCTTCAGCAACCCCCCGAATGAATATCGCGGCACGGATTTTTGGATGCTCAACGACGCCCTCAATGACGCCGAGATTGCGTTTCAGATTGCGGAAATGAAAAAGCAGGGCGTTGCCAGTTTCATTGCTCGTACCTACATTGGTCTGAAGTCGGATTATCCCGGGCCGCAGTTCAAGGGGCACATGCACAGCATCGTCCGCTCGGCTCGCGAGCAGGGCCTCAAAGTCTTCATCCAGGCCGGCTACATGCCCGAGGCCGTGTTGGATCTGCCGCCCGAGATGGCCCTGCGCAATCTCACGCCCATGCCGAAGGCGGAGGCCGCTGGCAAAGGCGAGATTTTGGCTGAGGACGGTGACTTGGCCTTTGTCGCCGTCAACACCAACACCTTCGTTGACATGCTCAATTACGACGCCATCACCTTCTACCTCAAGCAGTCCTACGAGGACATGTGGCAGGACTTCCGGGACGAATTTGGCAAGACCATCCTCTCCGTCTGGGTTGACGAGCCGTCCTACAGTTCGGCGGCGTTGCCTTGGAGCTGTGCCATCGCGCCGGCCTTCCGTCAGCGCTGGGGTTACGACATCCAGCCCAAGATACCCCTTTTGTACCGCGATCGCGACGACTTTGCCACGGTGCGCTATCATTACTGGCTGGTGGTGCAGGACCTGCTCAAGACGGCTTATTTTATTCAGGTCCGCGACTGGTGCCGGCGCAACAACCTTCTTTTCAGCGGCCATCTCATGGCCGAGGACACTCTTGCATCGCAGCTGCTGCGCGCCGGCGCCACTATGCCTTACTACAAGTACTTCGACATACCCGGCATCGACTACCTCACGGCCGAAATGAACTGGCGTCACGCGCCGTTGCGGGCTCGTTCAGAGGCCTCGGGTTTCCGCCAGGGCATGTATACCACGCCCCTCCAATGCTGTTCGGCGGCCCACCAGGCCGGGCAGACGCAGATCCTCGCCGAAATGTACGGGGTCAGTTCGGAGAATCTCACTCTGCGCGACCAGAAGAACATGTTTGACCACTTCGCGTCTTTCGGCATCAACCACAAATCCGTGCACGGCATCTTTTATTCTCTGCGTGGTCGTGGCAAACGCGCCTACCCGCCGCACGTGCATTACTACCAGCCCTACTGGCAGGACTACAAGGCCCTCACCGACTACTGCGCTCGCGCCAGTCTCTTCATTTCTCAGGGGCAGCCCGTCAAGGACCTCCTTGTTATTCACCCGCTCAGCTCGGCAGCCTGCGAATATCGCGGCCCCAAGGCGCCTGACGGCCAAAGTCCCGCCATCGGCCGGCGCGACACCGCCTTCCGCGTCCTCGAACGCCAGCTGGTGGGCTGCCAATGCGATTTCCACCTCGGCGACGAAGACACCATCGCCATGTGGGGAAAAGTTGTCCAGGACGGCCAGCAGCCGCGTTTTCAGCTCAATTGCATGAGCTACCAGGCCGTCGTCCTCCCCGACCTCAAGGCCATCGCCACGAGCACCTTGGAAATCCTGGAACGCTTTGCGGCGGCCGGCGGCGCGGTCTTCGTCCTGGGCGAGACCCCGAGCTTGCTTGATGGCTGGCCGAATGACGGCATAGGGCAGCGCCTTGGCAAGGCGCGCTTTGTTGCCGACAACGCCGAGCTCATTGATGCTCTCGCCGGCATGGCAAAATCCTACACGTTGCGCAGCGACATCGACCCGACAGCCATTCATGTCAATCACCGCGCCGACGAGCGTTACGACTACTTCTTCATTTTCAATGCCGACTGCGGCGAGCCGCGCCAGCTGCAGTTGACCGTGCCGGTCAATGCCGCCGCGACGTTGCTGGATGCCTACGGCGCCGCGCATCAGCCGGCCGATACCGTTGTGGACGCTGCCGGCAGCACCTACGCCTTTACCGTCCCCGAGGGCGGTAGCGTCATGCTCCTGGTGGATCGTCAGACACCGGCCGCGCCTCGCGCGTCGCAGGTCCTGCCTCGCGTCGTCTTGCCCTTGCCGGGGCCCTGGCGCGTCACCCGTCGCCAGGCCAATGCCCTGGTGCTCGAATTTGCCCAGTTCCGCAAGGGCGACACTGGCGAGTTCTCCAGGGCCTACCCGATACTTGCCATCCAGCAAATTCTCAGCGACGAAAACTACATTGGCCCGCTGGCCCTCCGTTTCAGCTTCCGCTCGGCGATCAGCGTCAGCGGCGCGCGTCTGGTCTGTGAATCGCCGGAGCAGCAGCAGATCACCCTCAATGGCCAGCCCGTGGCGGCGCCGCAGGGCTACTTCTGGGCAAAGGAATTCCAGACTAGCAAGCTCCCCGACATCATTCCTGGCGACAACGTGTTGGAGATCCACCGTCACTTCCAGCCCTTGACCAAGGCGCGTTCGGCTATCACGTCGCTGTTTGAGAATCTCCCTGGCGTGGAGTTGGAGATGATGGCGATCACGGGTGATTTTGCCGTCTGTTCGCAGGTCGTGCCGACACGCAGCAGCTGTGTGCAACTGCACCACCGCTTCGTCCTGCGGCAGGAATCGGGCGTGGTTGATGCCGAGCTCACCAGCGCCGGCTATCCATTCTACACCGGTACCATCGCCTTGGAAAAAGAGGTGGACATACCTGCCGAGTGGGTCGGCAAAGATGCCAGCATTGAACTCAGCGGCGGCAAGTATTGTGTCGCGCGGGTCGTGGTCAATGACCAGGATCAGGGCTTGATTTGCTGGGAGCCCAGCACCCTGGCTATCAAAGGGCTCCGCCCCGGCAAAAACCGCATTTGCATCGAACTGACCAACAGCCTTAAGAATCTTCTTGGGCCCTTCCACCGCCCCAAGGGCGAATACGGCGAATGCTGGGCTGGCTATGGTTTCCCCAGCTTGCCCTGGCTCGGCGCCGTCGATGAAAACACCCGCCAGCCCATAGCGAACTGGCACGATCACCGCGAACCCGATACCTCCGCCTGGACCGAAAATTACATGCTCGTGCCCTTTGGTGTCTCCGCCGCAAGTCTGTCCTTTGCGCTGTGAGGAATGGCAACTCAGCATGCTCGCCAGCCACCGGAGCCACCGGTGGCTGCACTGGTGGCCGCGGTGGGGAAAGATTGTAAGGGGCGCCGATTTTTGTACATTATGCGCCGTTATAGAACGGTCGGTTATGCCAGTGGCTAGAAACATCATGGCAAGCTGGTCCCTACGAGGAGCCTGACGCAGCGCGGATGCCTCAAGGTGGTCAGACTGCGTAGAAAGTATCGCTGTGCGTGGACCGCCAAGACGGGTACAAGGAGAACCAGATGCGCGGAATGTTGGGAGTTTTGGTATTGTCAGCCGTGGCGGTTGTGGCGCAGAATGCCGTGGTCTATCACTGGCAAGACGGCGAGGCGGTGCGCCTGGGCGCGCTGTTTCGCGAGGCGGGCTACGGCGTGCGGGTCGTGGACAATGCGGCGATTGTGGGTAATGACGCATTCATGCGCGCGGAAGACGAGCTGCTGGTGCTGGGCGATGCGCGGCATTTTCCCGCTGCTGGCTTTGCCGGGGTGGACGCTTATTTGCAGCGCGGCGGGCGGCTGCTGATTCTGGGCGGCCAGCCGTTTTCGGAGCCGATTTATCTGCATGATGGCCGCTGGCAAAGTCGCGCCGAGTTGCTTGAGCAGCTCAAGACGCTTCCTGGTACGCCCAGCGTACTACCACCGACCGACAGCTGGGGACGGGCCAGCAACGACAATAAAATCGCATCGTCGTGGACGATTGACGCCGATGGGGTCATTAACTACGAAACGGCGTTGCTGAAAGGCTGGAATACCTACCAAGCCGGCGTGGCGAATTTTTTCCCGGCCGGTCATGACCTGCTGCTGTTTTCGGCACGGGGCAATGAGCAGACCACGCATCTGTCCATTGAGTTTCGCGAGCGAGACGATTCGCGCTGGGTTGCGAGTGTGAAAATTGGTCCGGAATGGCAGGACGTGGTGTTGACGGCGGCGGACTTCCGATTCTGGCATGACTGCAAGCCGACGAAGCCCCGTGGGAAAGCCGGCGACAGGTTTGTGCCGGGGGAGGCGGCGCAGCTGCAGATTGGCCTGGCGCAGTCGACGCATGGCGGTATGAGTGGGTCGCCGCTGGGCTTTTCCGTCAAGAGTATGCGCACGGCGGCTAATCCCTATGCGGGTTTGAGCTTTGCAGCGACGATGCCGCCGCTGGAGACATTTTATCCCGGCTACAAGCAGTATGCCGTGCGTGATCGTGAAGGACATTACAGCACTATGAATCGCTTTCAGGGCCGCGGCGTGGCGCAGGGCGCGCAGTGGCGTTGGCGGCCATTCCGGCTGACGGAAAGCGGCGAGCTGGAGCGTGAGGACGATCTATGGGCATCGCCGTCCTTGTGGTTGACGCATGTCCTGGCTGGCCCGCATGCGGGTAGTCGCGTCGCGACCATTGCGGCGCCGGTGGACGTGTCGCGGCCGGCGGATGCCGCTGCCGTGTTGGCGTTGGCGCGGCGGCTCATGCGGCCAGTGGAACTCATTGCGGGCGGGGCGGCAGATTTTAGCATCTATCCCGACCAAGCGACCATCCTGGGCGCCGAGCTCGCGGTGATGACGCCAGGCTGGTCCGGGCAAGGCCTATGCGAAATCACCGTGCAGGGTCCGGGCATTGACGAAAGTCGTCGCATTGCTTTCAGCAGCGCCGACGAGCTGGCCAAGCAAACCTGTCAGTGGACATGGCAGCCAGGGGTGGCCGGTCGCACCGCCGTCGCCAGCGTGCGGCTCCTGGTTGATGGCAAGGAGTTGGACAGCGTTGAGCACGAGCTGAACATCACGGCCGAGCGCGTAGCGCTGCGGGATAAGCCCGAGGACTTTATTCGCGTGGAGGGCAGCCAATTCATGCTGCGCGGCGAACCGTGGTATCCCGTCGGAGTGAATTTTTGGACCTCGAATCACTCGGGGGTGGAGACACCGGTGTATGTGAAGGGGATTCTTGCGCCTGGGCTTTACGACCCGCTGCAGATGGACAAGGATCTCGATACCCTGCAGCGCCTGGGTTTCAACATGGTCAGCGTGCAGCTCAAGGGCGACACTGGCAAGGAGAACACCTTGCGTAATCTCCTGGACTTTTTCATGCGCTGCCGGCGCCGCAATATCTACGTAATGGGCTTTTTGCACGCGGCCAACCCCATGAGCTTCCGCCCTGACGAGATGCGGAAGTTCATCGTGGACAATGAGTTTCAGTATAACGCAACGCTGTTTGCGTACGACATTTGCTGGGAGCCGGGCAACTACCTCTTCCGCGGCGCCGCGCGCAACCGTTTTGACGCCGAATGGCGGCAGTGGCTGGTGGATCGCTACGGGAGCATTGAGAATGCTGTGGCGGACTGGCAGTGCGAGCCGCGGCGGGACAAGGACGGCCAGGTGATGTCGCCAGAGGATAAGTGTTTCAACAACGACGGCCCCTGGCGGGTGATGATGGCGGCGTACCGGCGCTTCATGGACGACGTGACGTCGGCGCGCTGGGGGGTGGCGATACGCGTCATGCGCGAGTTGGTGCCCAATCAGCTGATCAGTTTCCGGCAGGGCAATACGCTGCCGCATGACTTCGCCTTGACGGGGCCGGTCAAGCACCTGGATTTCATCTGCCCGGAGGCGTACACCATTGCGAACAGCGAGGACGGGCGGCATGCCGCCGGCTTCCTGACCCGTTTTGTGCATTATGCGGCCAATGGCAAGCCAATCATTTGGGCGGAGTTCGGCAATAACATCTGGGACCGCGAACGCATGGCGGTCAATCCACAGCAGCTGGCGGCTTCGACGCACTATCACGAGATGATGTACCAGATGGCGCTGGAATCCGGTGCCAACGGCACGTCGCCGTGGTGGTGGCCGGGTGGCTATCGCATCAACGAACGTAGCGACTTCGGCATGACCGAGCCCGACGGCACGCCGCGGCCATCCGCCGAACTGTTGCTGACCTACGCACCGCAGCTGAAGCAGCCACGGGATTACCCGCCGGGCGACGTGCCCTTTGTGGTCGATCGCGATGCGCATGCCGGCGGCTACTGGTACATGGCCTTCAACAGCGGGCGCGACGCCTATCGCAATGCCCGGGCGGCCGGCCGGCAGCTGCGGTTGTACTCCGCCGGCACGGGCACGACATCCGCAGACACGCCGCTGCTGGCGGTGGGCAACGTGCCCGCCACGGGCATGAATCCGCCGAAATACCTCAACGCCGAGTTCAATCGCGCCGAAATCCGCTTGGTTGATGGCCGCTGGCATGACCTGCTGGCGCAGCCGGCGTTAAGTCTGCCTGTGGGCGCGCCCATCGTGCTGCGGGTGGAACTGGGCAATTTGCAGGAGGCGGCGTGGCTGGCGCCGCAAGGCGAGTTGCGCGCTGGCGATGTCGTGCTGATGGCCGACGGCGCCGTGGCGGCACCCTTGCCGCAGGATACGCCGCGCTTCGCCGACGCGGTCTTTGCGGACGTATCTCTTGGCGAGGTCGCTGCGGGCAGTCGCAGCGTATCGTTGCAGCTCACGGCCTGGCAGCGGACGGCCTTTGGCCAGAAAGTCACTTTCACTATTAACGCGGAATAACCGGCTCGGACTGGCTGTTTGACTCTGCGTTTGCCGCAGGGCGGCAGCGGGTGGCCTGAGCCAACAAGGACAAGTATGACCTTACGAGCGATTATTTTGGCATTTCTAGGTGCGGCGGTCATTTGCGGCGTGACCTATTTCAACGACTCGGTGCTGTATCAGACCATGTTCGTCGGCAACCACATGCCGATGTCGGTGTTTGGGGGCTTGTTGCCGTTGGTGCTGGTGGTCAATCCGCTGCTGCGGCGTTTGTTTCCGGGCACGCGCCGGAGTTGGCTGCAGCCCTTTTCGGCGAAAGAGCTATTTGTGCTGGTGGCGTTGATTTTGCCGGCCTGTTCGATACCCTATTCGAGCATGATGCGGCTGATGCCCCGGGCCTTGATGCTGCCGCACCACTACGCCAAGACTGATTCGAGCTGGAAGCTGCTCGGCAAGGACCCGAACACGATGATACCGGCGACGACGCTGCTGCCGAAACGCGCGTTGGCCGACCCGGATTACGACGACGGCAATGCGCTGTTGGGCTTTGTGCAGGGCAGCCAGACCTCACCCGGCGCCGCTCACATTCGTTTTCGTGACGTGCCTTGGCCGGCCTGGCGGGACGCCCTGGGGCTGTGGCTGCCGATGTTCATGTTGCTGTGGCTGGCGTTGACGGGACTGGCGCTGGTCTTTCACAAGCAGTGGGCGGACAACGAGCATCTGCCCTATCCGGTGGTGCAGTTCGCCAAATCGCTGATGCCGGACGCCAACGGCGCGGTGAACGCGATGTTCCGCACCAAGCTGTTTTGGATAGCGTTTGGCGTGGTGTTCGTCATCCACATCAACAACTACCTCTACGTGTACAACAGCGAGTATCTGCTGGAGTTCAAACGCAACATCAGTTTTGCGCCCTTGTCGCGGCTGTTTCCGACCTTCATGCGTGGTGGCGGCTGGAATCTGCTGTATCTGCGTTTGTATTTCACGGTGATCGCCATTGCCTTTCTGATTCCATCGGACGTGTCCTTGTCGATCGGCATCGGGCCTTTTGTGTTCACGTTCATTGCGGGGCTGTTGGCTCAGTACGGCCTGCCGGTGAGAGCAGGCACGGAGCTGTCGCCGCGGATATACCACGG
>JAQWBY010000109.1 GCA_028706165.1 Lentisphaeria bacterium
GTTGTCGGTGATTCCCAGCTGATCCAGGCGCGTGAGCAGCCGCCCGAACTGGTTATCGAGGAGGGTGATCAGCGCGTAGTAGGCGCGCAGCCAGGCGCGGGCCTGTTCCTGCAGTTCCGTGGGGACGTTTGGTCGCAAGGCGAGCGACTGCGGGTCGTAGAGCCGGAGGTACTCTTCGGGCACGGCGTTGAATGGCTCGTGTGGGGGGCTCCAGGACAGGAACAGCGCCCAGGGTTGTTGCCTGGCGTTGTTGCGGTCGATGAAGTCCAGGGCGAGGTCGGTTTCGCCGACGGATTGGAAACCCGGGATGTCGTGTCGTTGCTCGGCTTCGTCGAAATAGTAGCCTTTGTTGTAGGCGTGGTTGCAGTTTGCGCCTTTCCATTCGTGAAAGCCGAGGCGTTCGCCGGCGGGGATGGCCTTGGTGCGCGGGATGCCGCCGAGGTGCCATTTGCCGATGTAGCCGGTGTGATAGCCGGCGTTTGCGAGGTGCCGGGCGATACTGTCGCATTGCGGGTCCACGGGCAGGTCGTTGGTGATGGCGCGGTGTTTCCAGGCGTGGCAGCCGGTGAGCAGCGATCCGCGCATGGGCACGCACACCGGTGCGTTTGAGATGCAGTGCTCAAAGCGCAGGCCGTCTCGGGCCAAGCCGTCCAGGTTCGGCGTGCGCACTTGCGCGTCGCCGTAGCAGCCGAGATTTTGCTTGCGGTGTTGGTCCGAGAAGACGAAGAGGATATTCGGTTGGGGCATGGGGCGCCTTCGTGTTTGTCCAGTGCCTATTTTTCTTCCGGGTGGCGTTCGCGTAGCAGTGGAATGGCCCATTCACGGCCGGACTCTTCCAGGCGCTGGCAGTATTTGGCGAGGTGGTTATGGGCGTGGCAGGGTCCGCCATTGGCCAGCTCTTCCCAGAGGGGGTCGTGGTAGTAGCCTTCCGGCTGGGTGGCCATCATGGCGTCGTGCCAGTTCAGGTAGCGGTAGGCGGCTTCCCGGCAGATGTCCGGCCGTTCGGCGGCCAGATCGCGTTGTTCGTGCGGGTCTGCCGACAGATCGAAGAGCATTTCGCGCGGGAAGAGGTGGAAGAAATCGTGATAGGTGCGGATGTACAGCCAGTTGTCCCAGCGTACTGAGCGCTGGCAGCCATGGCAGCACTGCGATAGAATCAGTTCGTCGTGACCAGTGGGCGCGCCTTTGTCCACGGCGGCGGCGAAACTCTGGCCTTCCCATGATTTGCGTGGGGGCTTGCCGATGAGATCGGCCAGCGTGGGCAGCAGGTCAATGTTGTAATGCAGGCCGTCTTCGGCGGTGCCGGCTTGTTTGCCGGGCCAGCGGATGATCATGGGAATGCGGCAGGTGATGTGGTCGGCGGTGCCGTGTTCGCTCCACATGCCGATTTCGCCGAGGTTTTCGCCGTGGTCGGAGCTCACGATGATGACCAGGTCGTCGAGTACGCCCAGCGCTGCGAGCTTGTCCAGCAGCTGGCCGACGTGTCCGTCCACGTAGCGCACGCCGCAGTCATAGCCGTCGATCACTCGGCGCGCGTCGGCCATGTTTTCGACTTTGCCGGGCTGTCGCGGGAAGCGCGGATTTTCCTTGTCGTCGTACATATTAATATCGAGGATGCCGTGCGGTCCGACCTGGGTTTGGCGCTGTTGGGCGATGAGCTCGGGGGTGATCCATGCGGGCAGTGGCTGATCGGCGAAGGGATTGCCGAATTCCTCGGGCGCGCGGTAGGGCGTATGCGGGTCCCAGTAGTTTACGTGGAGATACCAGTTGTCATTGGCGCCATTGTCGTCGAGCCATTTCATGACGCTGGGCGTCACGTGCTCGGCCGATTCCATACCGCCCATGCCAGTGTCGATGATTTCCCGGAAGCCAGCGTAGTAGGGGAAGGACGAATGGCGCTCGGCAAAACCGCCGATGTACACTGTGCGCAGGCCACCAGCGGTTTTCAGATAGGCGGGCAGGGTATCGAAGCTCAGCTGACTGCGGAAGCCGCGGGAGCGGCCTTGGGGGCGGAAGTCGGCATTGAAACCGTCATGGTTGATGACGCCATTGTGGATGCCGAAGGTGCCGGTCATCAGCGCCGAACGCGAGGGCAGGCAGGGCGCGTCCGATGTGTAGCAGTTGTCAAAACGCACGCCTTCGGCGGCAATGCGGTCGAGATTGGGCGAGGTGTCGCGGTGATAGCCGTAGCAACCGAGGTGATCAGGCCGCAAAGTGTCGATGTCGAGATAGAGAATGCGCATGGCAGATGGACCTTTTTGCTGCGGGGAAACTGATAGGTTGTGAGGGGGATGAGTGTGTGGTAAGGGCCATTTCCTACATTAGCACCGGATGCAAGACCGCTCCAGCGCCTGACATGAATATTGCACATGCGCAGATTCTGACGCCGAAGGCCCGGGGGCGGCATATTCGGCCTGAGCGGACGGATCGTCTGTCTTTTATCGCGGACGGATCGGACGGATCGGACGGATCGGACGGATCCGATTACTGATCAGTCTGATCGGTCTGATCGGTCTGATCCGTCTGATGATCCGCCCGATGTGCCCGATCAAGCAGCCGGATTTGTCTGATCGGTCTGATCTTCTTTCTTGTTATCGCGGACGGATCGGACGGATTGGACGGATCGGACGGATCCGATTACTGATCAGTCTGATCAGTCTGATGCTCTTCACTTAACAAATTTCATAGTGCCTTAAGCTTCAGCAAAACAGCCTGTTATGATCGCGGCATTTATTGCCGCGAAGCGGCAGAAGCGCTGAAAGCGCGAAACATACCAGCCCAGGGCAAGCAGCGCTGAAAGCGCGCGCCGCCCTGGGTAAAGCGCCAACCAAGGTCGTGTTCCTCGGCCTCTTTGGCCCCAGTCGGCGAAGCTGACTGGGGCCAAAGAGGCAATGGAACTCATTGATTGTTGCGGCAATTTTGCGCTGTGACTCTTCGTCGCAGGTCTTTTAGGCCGCCCCTTCAGGGCTCTTTTGGGATGGGGCACCTTACCCAGGGCGGGCGCTTGCCCTGGGCTATCTTAGGGCGCACCTTCGGTGTTCAAAACCTTGGCAAATGGTCACGCGAACGGTCACAAGTCAACTCATCGCCAAGCATTGCCGGTACACTAAGTAAAGAGTATTGGTCTGATCGGTCTGATCGGTCTGATGATCCGCCCGATCTGCCCGATCAAGCAGCCGGATTTGTCTGATCGGTCTGATCGGTCTGATCGGTCTGATCGGTCTGATGATCCGCCCGATGTGCCCGATCGAGCAGCCGGATTTGTCTGATCGGTCTGATCGGACGGATATTCTGTCTTTTATCGCGGACGGATCGGACGGATCGGTCGGATCGGTCGGATCGTCGACTAGATCGGACTGATCGAGGATTTCGGAACCGGCGTGCTTGTCCGGGTTATTGTGACTGGTTTTGTGCGGCCCAGTCCTTGGCGACGGCGGCATCGCTGAAGGGGTGTTTGACGCCCATGATTTCCTGGTAGTCTTCGTGGCCTTTACCGGCGATGAGGACGACGTCGCCGGGGGCGGCGTCGTCCAGTGCCTGGAAAATGGCTTCACGGCGGTCACAGATGGTGCGGACCTTCTCATGGTTGGTGATGCCGGCGAGAATTTGGTTGATGATGTCGTGGGGTGGTTCGCCGCGCGGGTTGTCACTGGTGACGACGATGCGGTCGGCGCAGTCGTTGGCGACTTTGCCCATCAGCGGTCTTTTGCTGCGGTCGCGATTGCCGCCGCAGCCGAAGACGACCGTGAGGCGTTTGGGGTTCAAGGCGCGGAGGGTTGCGAGGGCGTTGGCGAGGGCATCGTCGCTGTGCGCATAATCAATGAACACGGCACAGCGGGTGATGTCTTTGACGCGCTGCATGCGTCCCGGGGCGCCGTGGCAGTCGGCGAGGGCGCGGGTAATGACGTCCAGCGGCACTCCCATGGCTTTGGCGAGGATGGCGGCACCGGCGGCGTTGTAGACGTTGAAGAGTCCGGGGAGAGGCGTGCGGAGGCGCCAGACGCCCGCGATGTCGCTGCTGCAGATGCAGAAGCTGCTGCCCTCGGGCGCGAGCACGACGTTTTCGACCCGCAATTTTGCTTGGGCAGCTTGGTGCAGGCTAAAGGTAAGCAGTGCGTCCTTGTCGTCGAGTTCTGTTGCCAGGCGCCGTCCGTAGGGATCATCGGCATTGATGATGACGGGTGTGTTGGGCTTTCTTCCTGTCGTGAAGAGGATTTTTTTTGCCTGATAGTACAGCTCGAAATCGTGATGATAGTCGAGATGATCACGGGTGAGATTCGTGAAGAGCGTGGCGGCGCAGGTTGCGGTGCCGAGGCGATGTTGTGCCAGTGCGTGGCTGGACACTTCCATCACGACCGGGTCGGCGCCGGCTCTCTTGATCTTGGTGAAGAGGTCTTGGAGCTCGAAGGGGGTAGGGGTAGTTCGGTCGGCGTTGCGGGTATTGCCGTCGCCAAGATCGTAGAGCACGGTGCCAATCATGGCGGGGCGGTAGGACGCTTGGCGAAAGATGTCCCGGAGAAGATATGCCGAAGTCGTTTTGCCGTTGGTGCCGGTGATGCCGATGATGCGCAGGGCGTTCGCGGGACAGCCGGCGGCGGCTTCTGCGAGGACAGCCATGGCGCGATAAGGCTCTTTGACCTGAAAAGAAACGATGTCTGGCGGCAGCGCGCAGGGGCGCTCCAGCATGATGGCGGTGGCGCCGGCGGCCAGGGCGGCGGGAATGAAGTCGTGCCCGTCCGCCTTTTCACCCTTGATGGCGCAGAAAAGGGCGCCGGGTTGCAGCTGGCGTGAGTCGGCACTGACGCTGCTGATGATGCGGTCCATGGGGCCCGCGCTGCTTAGGAGCATATCAGCCAGGGCGTCGCGGTAATAGGCTGCGGGATGACATGTCATGGTTATGAAACGACCCAGGTGGGGTGAGAAAGGGCATGCAAAGACTTCAGAACTGATCTAGCTCAGCAGGCTGCTGCGTCTTGGCGGTGGCGTCGTTGGCGCCTTCGCGACGCTGTTGCTGGGCCGTCGTCGTGTCCAAGGACTGGGGCGAAATCTGCAGGAGACTCAGGGTGCGTTCAGCGATGCGCGAGAAGGTCGGCCCGCAGACAGTACCGCCGTAGGTGCGGTTTTTCGGGGTGTCGGCGACGACGATCAGGGTGAAGGCCGGCGCCTCAGCCGGCACGAAGCCAATGAAGGACGCGACGTATTCGCTGTGTGAGTAATGCCCCTTGACACCTTCCGAGGCCGGTATCCATTTTTGTGCGGTGCCGGTTTTGCCGGCCACGGTGAAGCCCTCGACGGCGGCCTTGGTGCCCGTGCCGCCGGCCTCGGTGACCAACGACAGCGCCTTGGTGATTTCCCTCGCTGCCTCGGGCATGATAGGCCGTGATTTGATGCGAGGGACGTGGTGCGTGACGGTGTTGCCTTTGACGATGCGGTCGATAACGTAGAGTTGCATCATGACGCCGGAGTTGGCCAAGGCATTGTAAGCTTGGAGCATTTGCAACGGCGTCGTGAGAACGCCTTGGCCGATGGGGAAGCGGGTGACCGACAGCTTATCCCAGTTTTCCAAAGGACGGAGCGAACCGCTTGCTTCCTTGGCAAAAGTGATGGGGTCGCCTTGCGCGGGATAGAAGCCGAAGCCGGTTCTGCGCCCGAAGCCGAAGGAGCTCAGCCCCTGGTAAAGGCCGCCTTCACCGAGGTCCAGGGCGATTTTGGCGGTACCGATATTGCTGGATTTCTTGACAATTTCGGCCACGCTGATGTCTTCGTAGCGGCTACCGCTGCTGTCCTTCAGGCTGCGGGTGCCGTAGATCCAGTAGCCGCGTTCACAGTAGTAGACGCTGTCGAGTCGGCAGACGCCAGCGTTGAGTGCGCAGGCAATGCTGGGGCCTTTCATGATCGAGCCTGGTTCGAAGCCGAGGGTGAGCGCGTGCAGCTGTATGGCCATGGGGTCGGCCATCGTACTGCGGTCGTTGGGATTGAAGCTGGGGTAGTGAGCGATGCCCATGATGGCACCGGTGCGCGGATCGGTCATGATGGCGTAGGCGCGCAAGGGCTGATAATCCTGTACCAGCGAGGACAGCTCTTCCTCCATGATCTGTTGGATGGGCGCGAAGGTGGTCAGAAAAATATCGGCGCCGTTTTCTGCCGGGATGATGATTTCCTTGCCGTTGGGGCGTTTGCGGCCGGGGGCGATTCTTTCGAAGATGACTTCGCCTTTTCGTGGCTGCAGCCATTTGTCCATCATTGCCTCAATGCCGCTGACGCCGCGGTCGTTGTAATCCATAAAGCCGATCAGGTTGGCCATGAGTGCTTCGCCGGGGTAGCTGCGGTAGGCGGCATCACTCAAGCGCAGGCCATAATAGCGTTTTTCTCGGATGATTTGTTGCAGTCTGGTGGCGGTACTGATGTCCACATGCTGTTGAACGACGATTTCTCGGGAGCGGTTGAGGGCCTTGTCGATGCCGGCTTCGAGTGCAACGGGCAGGACGTTGAGTTTTTGCGCCAGGAAAGCGACTATTTCGCCCCGCCGTTCCGGGGGGATTTGCCGTGGCTTGATGCTGATCTGATAGCTGTCGGGCACAGCCGGCGGCGTGGCGGCGGTGATGAAGACGCCGGGGAGGCGTTTTTCGCTGATTGCTGCTGCGGTGGCCGGACCGATGCAGCTTTCCACGAAGTACTGGAAGTCGGTGGTGGCTGCTTCGTACAGTTTTCGCGCCAGCGGCGTTGGGGGGGTATTGAGTTCTTGCGAGAGCAGGCTGATGATGGCCGGGCTGGTGCCCTTTTTGAAGCGCAGGGGTTCGGCGTACAGCGTCTTGGTGACGATGTTGCCGGCGAGGAGATTGCCGGCGACGTCGTAGATTCGTCCCCGCTGGCCGTTTTGCGTTTGCCGGCCTGTGTAGATGCTTTCGGCTTTCTGGGTCAGTTCGGCGTTGCGTTTGATTTGGAGGCCGAAGAGATGATGGGCAAGGCCGAGAAAGGCGGCGATAATGGCGAGTGCGATGAGGAAGAATCTTGAGCGGTAGTGAAAGTGCTCATCATCGTCGTAGCTGCACGTGTTGCGGTCGTAGGTCACGTGTAGAAAGGTCCAGCATAGGCGGAGGAGCTGGCCGAGCTGCCGCCCGTGGCGGGGCAAGGCGTGTGCAAGCGTGGCGGGAGCAAGCGGAGCGCTGGTGGCGTGGGCACCAGGGCGCGCAGCATCGCCCTGGTTGGCGTTGTCCTGTACTGACAGCGGCAGGGCTGCCGGCGCCACGGGGGTGCCAGCTGCAACGGCGCCTGTAGCCCGTCGCAACGCAATCCATATTTTGGCTAAGATGGCTTTTAGCATGGCAATGCAGGTCCGTTCTGAGAGTGGTTAGGGGATGTTGCTGACGCCGGGTTGGTCGTTGTGCGTCTGGTTGCGGGCGGTGGCACTGGCAACGCTGCCGATGCTGTGGTTGCTGCTGCGGAATTGGCCAAGGCGGGTGACCTGTCCAAGCGCGGGCGGTACGAGTCCCAGGCGGGGGGCGAAACGCATGACCTCCTGGCCTTTCAGGTGTTCGAGTCGCACCTGGAGATTGTCGATTTCTTTGTTGCGGATGGCCATGTTGCCCGTGATGGTGTTTATTTCTGCATTCAGCTTGTTTTGTTCAACATGGAGGCGTATATAGGTCAATGCCATGCTGGTGCTGGCAATGATCAGAAAGATGACGACGGCGATGCTGGTCGCAGTGGCAGTTTTGCTGCTGCGGCTGTTGTCGTCATAACGGGTGGATTTACTGTGGTCATTCCAAAGTGCGCAACTGGTCATGGCGTGTTCCTTATGCGAAGGTTGAGGACGCGACGGCTGCTTCGGCAATTTTTTCCGCCACGCGCAGTTTTGCTGATGCGGCGCGGGGGTTCTCCGCCAGTTCGGCAGTAGACGCGGTGATGGGTTTTTTGGTGACGATGGCCAGGCTTGCTTTTTTATTGCAGGTGCAGATTGGCAGGCCGGGCGGGCAGATGCAGGTAGCGGCTTCGTGCCGCATGAAGTGTTTGACGATGCGGTCTTCGAGCGAGTGGAAGGATATGACGGCCATGCGGCCGCCTGGGCGGAGCAGTGATAGCGCGGCTTGGAGGCCGTCGCGCAGTTCGTCTAGCTCGTGGTTGACGGCGATGCGCAGGGCTTGGAAACAGCGGGTTGCCGGCGGCAGGCCATGCTGATGCGCGCGGCCAATGATGCGCTCCAGCAGCTCGGCAAAGTCTTCAGTGCGTTCCCAGGGCTGGTCAGTACGGCGGGCTACCACGGCGCGGGCAACCCGGCGGGCCATGCGTTCTTCGCCGTAGTGGTAGAAGATATCCGCGAGTTCCGCTTCGGAGTATTCGTTGAGGATGGTGGCAGCGCTGACGGGGTCGTCGGGATTCATGCGCATGTCCAGTGGACCTGCGAAGCGGAATGAGAAGCCGCGTTGCGGGTCGTCAATTTGTGGTGACGAGACGCCGATGTCCAAGAGCACGCCATCGACGCTGTCCCAGCCGTGGGCGGCGGCAATGGCGGCCAGGTCAGAGTAGCGGCCCTGCACGCAGTGGGCGCGTTCGGCGAAAGGCGCCAGGCGCTGGCTGGCGGCCTGAATGGCGCGTGGGTCGCGATCAATGCCAATGAGGTGACAATGAGGCAGTTTTTCCAAGATCGCCGCAGCATGACCGGCAGCGCCGAGCGTGCCGTCGATGAAGCGCTGGCCGTTGGTGACGGCCAGGCTGTCGACGACCTCCGCGAGGAGGACGCTCAGGTGTTTGAAGTTGTTGTCAGATTGTGTGGTCATGCAGTGGTGTCAGAGCAGTGTGTTGGTTGGGGCGAGACTTTTTTCGATGATGGCCAGGCCTTTGAGGCAGTCGTCCATGGGTGGCTTGATGAGGTCCCAGGTTTCGGGGGTCATGATGCGGCCGAAAGTCAGCGCTCCAACCATGACGGCCTTGTCTTTGAGGCCGGCGTATTGAAAGAGCACCGGGCTGATGGCGAAACGGCCGTGCTTGTCAGGGATGATTTCCTGGGCATGGGAAGCCAGGCCGGAAATGCGGTTGGATTCTTCCGGGTCGCTGATGGCGACGGCGCGGGCGCGAATCATCAGGCGCTGGAAGTGCTCACTGGTTACGAGTTGAATGGTCCGTTGCGGGCCGGGAATGAGGAAGAAATGCGTGTCTTCAGTATCGGAGGCGAGGCGCCAGTTTTTGGGCATGGCCACACGGCGCTGGGCGTCGACCGCGCAAGGGGCCTCGCCGAGAAAGGAGCGCTCAATTGTGGGGGCGAACTCTGTCATGATCGGGCTGGGCCCCGTTAACAATCCCTAAATCCTACTAAATCCACCTAAAATCCCCTATCTTCCCCTAAGATACGGGAAAAAGAGGCTTGTGCAAACGTCTTTGGTGATTTTTTATGCCAAGACGTGTTTTTTGTTGTTTTTGCTTGTCCGGTCGTGGCTTGGAGGCGGTGTGGTTGACTTCGGATTAGGGTCATGATTGACTGATTACGAAAAAGGGCAATCGGCCAGCAAGTGATATTGGCCGTGACCGTGGGGGCGCCGGGGGCTCCTGGGAGCGCCGCCGGGCCGACCAAGCGGGACCCTGTCCGTACTGTCCATAGTGTCCATAGAGACGCCTGGTGCCTCCCGGGAGACAGGCGGCTCAACGGTTGCGGGCGGGTGCCGCCCGCACCACTATCGAACAGGGGCCGCAGCAAGATCGTGGATGCGGTAACCGGCGACACCATTGGCCCAGCATGTCGCGTCCCATCGCGGCAGCAAGGGGCATATTGTGCCGCCATTATCAATCACTGACCTATTGATAGAAAAGGTCTGTGGTGTCGGGGATATTCTTGCCGTGTGTTTTTCGCAGATTATACTGCATGGGTCACAGGGTGATGCAGGCAAGGGCCTGCGGCTATAAATAAGGAACAACTCCCGAGGCAGTCAATGGGTGATAGTTACGACGTGGTGGTGGTGGGCGGCGGTACGGCGGGCGTAGTGGCGGCCTTGCAGAGTGCGCGGGCGGGGGCGCGGACGGCGCTTTTGGAGCTTGCCGGGCAGCTGGGGGGGACAATGACGGCCGGCGGGGTGAATTTTCCGGGCATATTTCATGCTTGGGGACGACAGATCATCGCCGGCATCGGCTGGACATTGGTTGAGCGGGCGGTGGCCATGAACAGCGATGTCCTGCCGGACTTCAGCGTCTATCCGGGCAGTGCGGGCTGGACCTGGCCGTTGGGCCAGCACTGGCGGCACCAGGTGATGATCAACGCGCCGCTCTATGCCGCGTTGGCCGAAGAGGCCTGCGTGGACGCCGGGGTTGCGTTGCGCTATTATGAGGTGCCGACGGCGGTGAAGCGGCTGGACGATGGTCTTTGGGAGCTGCGCAGTTGCGCGGCGGGCGAGGAGCGCGTGGCGCGTTGTCGCCAGCTGGTTGATTGCACGGGTGACGCCAGCCTCTGCGGGCTGCTCGGGCTTGAGCGCTTGCGTGAGGACAGTACGCAGCCCGGTACGTTGTGGTACCGCCTGGAGAATTTTGACCTGGCCGGTCAGGACCACGCGCAGTTGCAGGCGCGACTGAACGCGGCAGTGGCATCTGGTCAGTTGTTACCGACGGATTTGGGGACACCGGGGATAGCTTTTCGCCAGTTGCTGGGGCTTTGCGGCAACCACATCATGGGTGCGGACAGCTCGACGGCTGCAGGCCGTACGCTGGCGAACATTGCCGGTCGGCAGTGCATGTTGCGGGTGTTGCGTTTCGTGCGCAGTATGCCGGGCTGCGAAAATGCGCGCATCAAGGCGATGCAATGGCAGACGGCCGTACGGGAGACCTGGCGCGTCAAGGGTGAGGTGGTCATCGGCGTTGACGACTATGTACGCGGCATGTTTTGGCCGGACGCGGTATGTCACGCGTATTATCCTGTTGATCTGCATGATAGCCACGGTGTGAAGCCCGAGCAGCTGCGCCCAGGCGTGGTGCCGACGGTGCCGTTTCGGGCCCTGATACCGGCTGGGAGCAGCGACATCTTGGTTGCCGGTCGCTGCCTCAGCAGCGACCGCCTGGCCAATTCGGCATTGCGGGTGCAGGCACCATGTATGGCGACGGGGCAGGCGGCGGGCGCTGCCGCCGCCTTGGCCGCGCGGCGCGGTTGCACGCCGTCGCAGGTTCCTTTCGCCGAGCTTACGGCGCTTTTGCGTGAACACGGCGCCATTGTGCCGGAGCCGCCGACAGCCGCGGGTGCCTGATGGGGGGAGGCGCTGGCCGCCTGGTTGGCAACGGCGAGGAGCCAGTCCCCGCTCGCCGAGCGGCGCGCGCGGTTACAGATCACGAAAGAAAAGGTATTAGTCTACGTGAAAAAGTTGTTACGATACATGGTGCCATAT
>JAQWBY010000503.1 GCA_028706165.1 Lentisphaeria bacterium
GGGTTGATGATGTGGTGCGGCCTGAGTGGCGTGTGGGCGCAGACTGCGCCGACAAAGGCCTTTGGGGTCACAGCGGTGTTACTGCGCGATGGCGGTAGCCAGGCCATGCTCGACCTGCAGTTTACGCTTGCTGCTGATGCGTATTTGTATGAGGACGCCATGGGCCTGACTCTGCCTGATGGCCTGGCGGCGACGCTGGTTGCGGGGCCGGAGCCGGTGGTGAAAGCGGGCGAAGAGTCCCGCGTTTTCCTGCAGAGTTTCAGTCAGCGGTATAGCTTGACGGGTGCCGTGCCCGAGCCATTGGAGCTCAGCGTGCACTATCAGGGCTGCAGCAAAGGCGTGTGTTTCATGCCGGAGACGGTGGCTTTTGCCCTGACCTTTACGGGTGCGTCGACGCGGGTTGAAGCGAAGCCGACGGAACTGCCGGCTGACGCCCGGGTGTTGGCCTGGCAGCGTCAGGCCGATGGCTTTGCGGTGCTGGGCACAGCGACGGGCTATATGGACAAAGAGGCGTTTTTGGGCTGGTTGCGGCAGGCCGAGTCCGGCGAGGCTGCTGAGGAGCACTTGCTGGACCGGGTTTTGGCCCGCTATGGCCTGCTGGTGGCGGCGCTGTTGATCATTCCTTTGGGGTTTATGCTCAATTTGACGCCGTGCGTGCTGCCGATGATACCGATCAACCTGGCGATCATCGGTGCTGGCGCGGCTGCTGGTGAAAAGAAGAGCCGTGGCTTCATGCTTGGCGGCATGTACGGCTTGGGCATGACCATCGTGTATGGTGCCATTGGCGTGGTGGCGGTGCTGACCGGCGCGCGCTTTGGTGCGATCAATTCCTCGCCGTGGTTTAATTTTGCGGTGGCGGTGGTATTTGTGGTGTTGGCGCTATCGATGTTTGACGTCTTTGTCGTGGACTTTTCGCGCTGGCGGGCGGGTCGTTTTGGCGATGTCGAGGGCGGCCGGGCCTTTGGTGCCTTTCTGCTGGGCGCGCTGGCGGCCCTGTTGGCCGGTGCTTGCGTGGCGCCGGTACTGATCTGGGTATTGTTGTTGGCGGCCGACCTTTTTGCCCGCGGTAATGTTGTCGGTTTGTTTCTGCCCTTCTTGTTGGGCATCGGCATGGCTTTGCCGTGGCCGATATTGGGTGCAGGCATGGGCAAGATGCCCAAGCCGGGCGCGTGGATGGAGCATGTCAAGCACGTCTTTGGCGTGTTGATCATCGGCGCCGCTTTGTATTACGGCTGGATTGGCGTCGCGCTGCTGCGGACACATTCGGGTTCAGGCGATGCGACGCAGGCGTCGGCTTCCGTGCCAGCGGGGTGGCTCAGTGACTTGCCGGCGGCGATGACTGTTGCCGAGACAGAGAACAAGCCGCTCTTCCTGGATTTCTGGGGTGTGAGCTGCAAGAGCTGTGCGGCAATGAAGCGTACGACCTTCAAAGAGCCCGAGGTGATTGCGCACATGGCCGACTGGGTGAAGGTGGCGGTGCAGGCGGACGATATGAACGACCCGTTGTTGCAGGCCATTTTGCGGCGCTATGAGGTCATTGGCCTGCCGACTTACGTGCTGATGCGGCGGGAGTGACGGCAAATGCTTGACGATGTGCTCAGAATGAGGCGGTTGCCGGTAACAATGCCGGTGGCCGCCATCAATTGGCGGCTTGGGCGGCGCAAGGGCGTCCAGGCCGTTTCTGCTGTTCAGGAGGCGCAGCTTGCGCAATGGATGGCCGAGGCCTTTGCGCAATGCCGACCGGAGGGCGTCTTTGGCAGCCTGGCGATTGTGGACAACGATGGCCACAAGGTTACATTAAGCGACGCGTCGGTCATAGAGAATGATGGCGTGGCGCGATTGTTGGCGCAGTGTCAGTATGCGTGGTTGGCGGCGACGACCATTGGTCCGGAGTTGGTGGCACTGGTTAATCAGGCCATGGCTGCTGACGATGGTGCAAAAGCCGTGGTAGCCGATGCGGTTGGCAGTGAGACAGTCGAAGCCGCCATGGATGTTCTGCAACGTTATGCCGAAACCACCTTGCGGCGGCGCGGCTGGCAGTTGTCGGGCAAGCGTTTTTCCGTGGGCTATGGGGGCTGGGACTTGTCGGCGCAGCGCTTGTTTTTTTCGTGGTTGCCGCTGACTGACATGGGCTTGCGATTGACGCCGAGCGCAATCATTGAACCGGAGAAGACGATTACGGCCATTGCCGGTATTCGCAGCTCCTGAAACATACGGCAGCGGGCGTTTGAATCGCCGTGACACTGCCTTGAAACCCGAGGAATGGAGAGACTATGACCGGCGACGCATTCAAGGCATTGGTGGCAGAGCAGGTGTTGATACTGGATGGCGCGACCGGCACGGAGTTGAGCAAGCGCGGCATGCCGGCGGGAGTCTGCCCTGAATTGTGGGTGCTGGATCATCCCGAAATTATGACCGCTTTGCAACGCGACTATGCGGTGGCCGGATCGCGGGTTGTGTATGCGCCGACCTTTGGCGGCAACCGCTGCAAGTTGGCTGAATTTGGTCGCGAAAAGGACGTCGTGGCGATTAACCGTGATTTGGCACGGCTCTCCCGCGAGGCTGCGCCGGGCTGCCTGGTTTTTGGTGACATGGCACCGACGGGGCAGTTCATTGAGCCAGTCGGTGATTTGGCGTTTGAGGACGCCGTGGCACTTTATCGCGAACAGGCCGAGGGGCTGCTTGCGGGTGGCGTGGACGGTTTTGTGATTGAGACGATGATGGACCTCCAGGAAACT
>JAQWBY010000110.1 GCA_028706165.1 Lentisphaeria bacterium
CTCTTCCAGGCCGTGCTCGACACCCTGCCCTGCGTCCTCTTCGTCAAGGATTTCTATGACGAAGACCGCTTCATCATCAGCAACCGCTACTACCACCGCTTGCTCGGACTACCCGATGGCGCCATGATCGGCAAGACCAACTACGACTTCTTCCCCAAACTTCACGCGGACAAGTACACCGACGACGACGGCACGGTCATGAGCTCCGGCAAGGAACTCGAAGTCATTGAGGAACTGCCCTGCGCCGGCGGCAAAGTCATTACCGCCCACGCCGTCAAATCCCGCATTCACCGCCAATCCGGCCATGATCTGCTGCTGGGCATCTGCTTCGACGTCACCGAGCTGCACGACAGCCGCAACCAGCTCCGCGAGGTGAACGGCGTGCTCACCGGCATCCTCGAAAATCTCCGGGCCATCATCGCCGCCAAGAATGCCAATGACGACTATCGCTACGTCGCCTGGAACAAAGCCGCCGAGACGCTCTATGGCCTCAGCGCCAAAGACATTATCGGCCACACCGATACCGAAATCGCCGTCTTCAAGCCCTTGGCCGAGAAATACCGGCAGGAGGAACTGTTGCTGGCCAAGACCGGCAGCATCCGCAAGAGCCAGCAGTTGCGCGCGCCGGACGGCAGCGAGCACGAGCTCACGGTCGAAATCCGCCAAGTCCAGACGCAAAATACCTCATTGGTGCTGGTCATGGGCTTCGATGTCACGGAGGAAAAACGCCGTGAACTTGAACGCATCAAGCTCAGTGAGCAACTCGAAACCTACGTCGAGCAGGAGCGGCTCTTCAACTCTTGCCTGGAGTCAATTATTCTCAGTGACGACGACGATGTCGCCATCCAGAACGTGCAACGGACTATCGCCAAATGGATTGGCGCCAACCGCTGCTGCATCTTCCAGTTCGACCGGCCGAACTCGCGCATCCGCCCCGTCATCGAATGGACGGCGCCAGCGATCATCGGCCAGGCCAAGCCCTTTGCGGAAATGCCCATGCCCAAGGCGAACCCCTGGTTTGAGCACTTCAATGAAGCCCCCCTGCTGCTTGTCTCCGATGTTGCTGCCAGCGAGTTCAATCCCATTCTCAAAGCATGGCGGGAGATTCTCCGCAGCACCGGCGTCAAGTCCATCTGCCGGATGGCTCTGAGCACCCGCGACGAACTCTGGGGCTTCGTCGGCTTCGCCTTCCCTGAACAGCGCGATAGCCTCAGCCCAGAAGACCAGCAGATGCTGCTTTCAGCAGCGCATATCATCGAGATCATCCTCGAACGGCGCCATAGCCGGGAGAAACTCTCCCGCAGCGAATACGAAAAACGTCTGATTCTCGACACGATACAGATACCCATCCTGCTCTTCAACGCCGACCACCAGCTCGTGCGCGTCAACAACGCCGGCATCAAAGTCGCCGGGGTGGACGAAGAGCTGCTCTACAGCGACCCCTGCTTCCTCAATTTCTGCTTGAAACACGAACGGCCTCAAGACTGCCCGCTGGCCCTGACTATCGCCGACCGCCAGACGCACAACAAGGAAGTCCGCGTCAAAGACCGTGACTTCCTCATCACCAGCCACCCGATCTTCATTGAGAAAGAACTCGTCTACATCCTGGAAACCATGGTGGACATCTCGGAGGCCAAGGTCGTCCAGCACAAACTCCAGCAGGCGCTGTTGGAAGCCCAGAACGCCAACAAGGCCAAGAGCTATTTCCTGGCCAATGTCAGCCACGAACTGCGCACGCCACTGAACGCCGTCATCGGCTTCAGCGAGCTTCTACGCGGTAGCGAAATGACCATTACCGAGCGCAACGAGTACCTGGAGTCCATCAACTTGGCGGGCAAAGCCCTCCTCAATCTCATCAACGATGTGCTCGACCTCTCGAAAATCGAAGCCGAGCAGATGGTCATTGTCCCCCAGCCCACCGAAATACCGTCCCTCGCCCAGGAAATCTTCGCCATCTTCAAACACCGCACCAATGAAAAAGGGCTGCACTTCAAAATCGACTACAGCGCGGAAATACCGATTCTGCTGCTGGACACGCTGCGCCTGCGCCAGATCCTCCTCAATCTCGTCGGCAACGCCATCAAATTCACCGACCACGGCAGTATCACCGTCGGCATCTCCTTCAAGCCGCTCGACAGCCAGAAGGGCACCCTGAATATCGTCGTTGCCGACACCGGCTGCGGCATCCGCCCGGAATACCGCAAGCGCATTTTCCAGCCCTTCGAGCAGCAGGACTCCGTCCGCGACAGTACGATCTACCACGGGTCGGGCCTGGGCCTGGCCATCTCACGCCGCCTGGTGTTGCGCATGGGCGGTAGCATTGACGTGGTCAGCGAGGTCGGCAAGGGCAGCGAATTCCAAGTGACGTTGCACGACGTGCCCTACACCACCCCGCATCTGACAGACAACGACACACCCGGCAAAGCCCTGCCCCAGCGCAGCTCCGCCGACGCCAGAGGGGGCCTGGCCGCCCCAAAGAGCGCGCAGCGCAGCTACCAACACCTGCGTGTTCTCATTGCCGACGACGTGCCCATGAACCTGCAGGTCCTCTCGGCCATGCTCAAAAAAATGGGTATCATGGCGATGACTGCGGCCAATGGCCGCGACGTCCTCCACCTGCTCAGCAATGGCCAGGTGCCGGATGTCCTCCTCACTGACATGTGGATGCCCGACATGAATGGGAGCCAACTGGCTGATCGCATCCGCGAACAAGACCGCTTCAGAGCCATGCGAATCGTCGCCGTCACCGCCGACGCCGAAGTGCGCAGCTCTTTTGACATGAAGCACTTCGATAATATCTTGCTCAAACCCATCACCTTCAATAAATTGGAAGAGCTCTTCAGCAGCTTGTAAGCCGTGCGACTATCAGGCGGCGGCAGGCGACCAGCATCACCAAAGCAGCAAGCCCCGAAAGGACCTGGCTAATATGGCTGACAACAAGAATGTGTGGGTGGGCTTCGACCTTGGCGGCACCAAAATGTGCGCCTATATCTTTGACGAAGCCTTCAACGTCCTGGCCAGCAAAAAACAGAAAACCAAGGCCAATGAAGGCATGGACGCCGGCTTCGCCCGGGTCTTCGACACTATCCGCGGCGCGCTGGCCGACGCCGCAGTCGGCGCCGAGCGCATCGCCGGCATCGGCGTGGGCTACCCCGGGCCGCTGGACTACAAGAGGGGCGTAATCCTGCAGTCGCCCAACCTCGGCTGGGTCAACGCGCCACTAAAAAAAGCCCTGCAAGCCGAATTCAAACGGCCAGCAGCCATCATCAACGACGTGGACGCCGGCACCTACGGCGAATACCGCTTCGGCGCCGGCAGCAAAGGCCGCTGCGTCATTGGCGTCTTCCCCGGCACCGGCATCGGTGGCGGCTGCATCTACAACGGCCAGATTCTCATGGGCGCCAAGAGTTCCATCATGGAAATCGGCCACATGCAGGTCATCAACGACGGGCCACTCTGCGGCTGCGGCCGCACCGGCTGCGTTGAAGCCGTCGCCAGCCGCCTGGCCATCGCGGCGGCAGCCGCTGCGGCCGCGCAACGCGGCGCCGCGCCGTGGCTGCAGAAAAATGTCGGCAGCGACATCGCCAACATCCGCAGCGGCAGCCTTGCCGAGGCCATCAAGAAGGGCGATAAGGCGGTGGAGACCATCGTCCGCCTGGCCGCACAGTGGCTCGGCGTCGCCGTGGGCAACGTGGTCAATCTGCTGGGGCCGGACCGCGTCATCCTCGGCGGCGGACTGGTCGAAGCGATGCCGGTGCTCTTCCGCGAAGAAGTCGCCCGCAGCGCCCGCGAACGCGCGATGCCGAGCCTGTCCGGGACCTTCAAGGTCCTGACGGCGAAACTCGGCGACCGCGCCACCGCGCAAGGCGCCGCAGCCTGGGCCCAACACTGCCAGGCAGCAAAAGGCAAATAAGGCCCGTCGCCGGCAGCATGGCGCCGCGCCAGCTGCGCCGTCGCCCTTTTGCGGCCCCGCTTCCCCGGGCGGGCCGCGTTGTTTCTCTCTGCAACTGAGGACTCCATGCCGAAAGCTGAAGCAAAACGCAAAGCGACCCGTACCCGCCCCCTCGCCGTCATCGATATCGGCTCGACCGCCATCCGCATGGCGATCGCCCAAGTCGATGACAACAACGACCTGCATATTTTGGACAGCCTGAAGCAGAATGTCGCCATCGGCAACGACACCTTTACCTGCGGCAGCATCAGCGATACGACCATGGAGGAATGCGTGGCCGTCCTCAAGACCTTCCAGCAGGTCCTCTATGAATACGGCGTGCCGGAGCATCCCGACCAGCTCCGCGTCGTCGCCACCAGCGCCGTCCGCGAAGCCAACAATCGCGATGCCTTCCTGGACCGGATTGCCGTGGCAACCGATCTGGCGGTCGAGGTCGTTCACGCCGAAGAGGCCGGCCGCTTCATGTACCTGAGCATCCTGCCTTACGTCGGCAAAAAGCCTCTCACCAAGAGCAACTCCGTACTCTGCGTCGATCTCGGCGGCGGCAGCACCGACGTGCTGTACATCGAAAAAGGTCAGGTGAACTTTTTCCACAACCACAATTTCGGCGCCATGCGGCTGGTCCAGGAAGACGACGAACTCGACTGGCAGACCCAGCGCTTCCGCGATGTCCTCGAAGAGCAGGTGCAACGCCTGGTGCAGCAGATCACCGGGCCACTCAACGGCAAAGGCCGGCGGGACATCCTCCTCGGCGGCGGCATGATCAGCGCCAGCGTACGCGCTCTGGGGCTGAGCTGGCCCGCCAGCGGCCTGCTGACCATACCCGTCGCCGACATTCGCGCCGTCATCCCCGCCGTACTGCAAAGCAGTTCGGACCAGCTGGTGCAGATATACCAGCTGAGCTATCCCGAAGCCGAGACCCTCGCACCCGCGCTGCTGAGCTATCTGCGCCTCGCCGAAACCCTCAAGCGCAATGAACTCTACGCGACCAACCAGGGCATGCGCGACGGCGTCCTCGCCGATCTCATCGGCCGCTGCACCCGCAACCGCGGCTTCCGCCAGCAAATCATCAACTCGGCTTGCGCCATCGGCGAGCACTTTCTCTTCGACCGCCCCCATGCCGAACACGTCATGGACGTCGCCCTCAAGATCTTCAAGGTCATCGCCAGCGAACACAGCCTGACCCAGCGCCACCAGCTGATCCTGCAGGTCGCGGCGCTGCTCCACGAAATCGGCCTCTTCGTCAGCAACCACAACCACCACCTGCATTCGCAATACCTCATCATCAATAGCGATCTCTTCGGCCTTGGCGGCGACGACAAAAAGCTCGCCGCCTGCGTCGCCCGCTACCATCGCAAAAATCCCCCCCAGCCTGACGACGAGATCTTCTGCGAGCTCAGCCGCGACCAGCGCATCGACGTCGCCAAGCTCGCGGCCATCCTCCGCGTCGCCGACTGTTTCGACCGCACCCACAGCCAGCTGCTGCGGGAAATCAGCGTCCAACGTGACGACCGACAGCTCGTCATCGCCGTCGCCAAAGCACGCGAGCTAAGCCTGGAGCGCCTGGCCATCCAGCGCAAGGGCGCGTTCTTCCAAGCACTCTACGGCATCAGCATCGACCTCAAAGCCGTCAAGGAATAAGCATCGCCAGGCGCCATCGGCACCATGCCGACGCGCGCGTAGCCCCCGAGCACAATGTAATCATGAAACAGCTCCACCTCAGCGACAAGCATCTCTACTTCAACCGCGAACTCAGCTGGCTGGACTTCAATGGCCGCGTCTTCGAAGAAGCCGCCGACCCGCAGGCGCCGCCGCTGGAACGCCTCAAATTCCTGGCCATCACCGGGTCGAATCTGGACGAATTCTTCATGGTCCGCGTCGGCGGCCTGAAATTGCTGATCCAGAGCAACAGCCAAAGCACCGACATCACCGGCGCAACGCCCGCCAAGCAGCTCATGGCCATCAACGAGCGAGCCCACGCATTCTGCACCCGGCAATACCAATGCCTGTTGGAGAGCATCGAGCCCGCCTTGACCGCAGCCGGCCTGCGCCGCCTGCGCCCGCAGGACCTGCCGGAATCCGACCGCAGCCACCTCCAGGGCGTTTTCGAGCGCGACATCCTGCCGCTGCTGTCGCCCATTGCCATCGCCAATGGGGCGACTTTTCCACCGCTGCGCAACTTGAGCATGAATGTCGCCGTGCGGCTGGCACCCTACCCTGAAATCCCGCGCAGCATGCGCTACGCCGTCGTGCCCATGCCGCAACTGCTCTCACGCGTCATCTTCCTACCCGAGCTGCGGCCCGACGAACTGCGCTACGTCCTCTGGGAAGACGTCGTCAAACTCTTTGCCGAGCAGCTCTTCCCCGGCGCGAACATCGCCGAATGCGTGGCCTTCCGCATTACCCGCAATGGCGATCTCACCGTCGAAGACGACGCGGCCGAGGAACTCCTTGATGACATGAAGCGCGTCCTCAAAGCCCGCCGCACCAGCGACTGCATCCGCCTCGAAATCGAAAACTGCGCGTCGAAGAAGCTCCTGCGGGCCCTGCAACAGGAACTCAGCCTGGATGACGACAGCTGTTTTCTGCTGCCCGGCCCGCCCGGCATCGCCGCCTTCATGGCTCTGACCGACCTTAGCGGCTTCGAAGACCTCTGTCGCAAACCTTGGAAACCACGGCAGGCCGCCGGCGCCGATCTGCGCAAGGGCATCTTCAAGGCCATTAGCCGCAAAGACATCCTGCTGGTGCACCCCTATGAGAGCTTCGAGCCCGTGCAACGCCTGGTCGAAGAAGCCGCTGTGGACCCCAATGTCCTCGCCATTAAAATCACCCTCTACCGCACCAGCAAAAACAGCCCGATCCTCGCGGCACTCTGCCAGGCCGCCCAAAACGGCAAAAATGTCACCGCTCTGGTGGAACTCAAAGCGCGCTTCGATGAAGAGCGCAACATCATCGGCGCCCGCGAACTCCAGGACGCCGGCGTACAGGTCCTCCACGGCATCCGTGGCTTCAAAACCCACTCCAAAATCTGCCTGATTGTCCGCCGCGACAGCGATGGCATCCGCCGTTATATGCACTTCAGCACCGGCAATTACAACGAAATCACCGCGCGCATCTACTCGGATGTCAGCTATTTCACCTGCGCGCCGGAATACGGCCAGGACGCTTCGGCCTTCTTCAACGCCATCACCGGCTATTCAACCCTCCGCCAATTCCACAAGCTCGACATGGCCCCCGTCGGCATCCGCACCCGCCTGCTGGACATGATCAACGGCGAGATCAGCCGCCATCAGGCCGGCCAAAAAAGCCTCATCATGATCAAGGTCAATTCGCTGTCGGACAAGGACATGATCGACGCGCTCTACCGGGCCGCCAAGGCTGGCGTCCGCGTAATGCTCAATGTCCGCGGCATCTGCTGTCTGCGGCCGGGCGTGCCCGGCCTAAGTGACAATATCAGCGTGGTCAGTATCGTCGACCGCTTTCTCGAACACGCCCGCATTCTCTACTTCCACCGCGGTGGCAAACCCCAAGTCTTGATCTCCAGCGCCGACTGGATGACCCGCAACCTCGACCGCCGTGTCGAACTGCTCGTGCCCATCGCCGACGACGATGCCCGCAAACGCCTCATCAGCATGCTCGAAATCTACTGCTCCACCCAGCAGCACAAAGGCCGCGTCCTCAACGCCGACGGCAGCTGGAAATGCCACGTCAGTAACCCAACAGCCAAAACGCCATCGACCCAGGACGCCTTCTGCGCCGAAGCCCAGGAAGACGAGCAGCTCCTGGAACAAAGCCGCCGGACGATCTTCGAGCCCGTCGTCCCACCACCACGCAAAAAACGCAAAAAAGGGTGAGATGCCCGATGCGACGCCGTTGCGGGCTTACTGTCCTGCCGCCGGCTCGCAGCACAAGCGCAGTTCCATGAATTCGCCGGCGGCCGCCAAGCCCGGCACCACGATCTGCGTCTTGCCGCAGTGGACGTCCTGCGACGGCTTGTGAATGTGGCCGGCAAAAATGGCCAGCAGTTCCGGCGTCGCAAAGACCTCGCGATGGAAGTCGTAGGTGCAGTCGCTGTGGCCATTCTCCGGCCAGCGCTCACGCCCCTCGATCTGCCAATACGGGTCCGTCGCCGCGCACCACTGGGGATGCCCGCAGCCAAAGAAAATGGAGCGTCCGGGGACGTACAGCGGCACGTGTAACAGCAGTATCATGGGCTGTCCGCAGGCGGCCTGCGCGCGAAAAAAATCACGCTGCGCGGGTAGAATCTCGTACACGGAATTGTCGATCAACACCACTCGCAGACCGCCATGCGTTTCGGCGTGCATCAGCGGCTGCCGGCCCTGATAGAGTGGCGCCAGCCGCCGCCGGCACCACTCATCCCGCAGGGCAATTTCGCTGCCCGCCATGCCTTCGTAATGCCAGTCGTGATTGCCCGCGATGTAGCTGTAGGCGATGCCCGTGTCACGCAGGGTCTGCGACAGATAAGCCACTGCCGCCTCTGAAGGAAAACTGCTCATGTCGCCCAGCAGAAAGAGGTGATCGATCTTCTCCGCCACCGCCCGCGCCAGCGTCTGCTCCCAGTGCGCCTGCGCTTGCTTGTAGCCGCCAGCCATGCGCTGGCTGTACTGACGATACGATACGCCGCGCTCGTCGTCAAGCGCCAAATGGCTGTCGCTCAAGATGAAGGCGCGCCACCCGTCCGTCAATGCATGGTGCCGCAGGCGGACCACGGAACCGTCAATGGCAATCGTCGACATAATGACTCCTACACCTTTCACGCACCATACGCGCACCCGCAGCCGCGCACTCTCGCGACTCACGGTTCGCAGAACAGGACGGCCTGCACCACCGGCAGCGACAGGGTCGTCGCGACCAGCTCCAGGCGGCCGGCAGCGGTGTCAAAACGCAGGCGTGCCAGCGTGCCAGATTTGTCATTCGCGGCGAGCAGCCAGTCGCCGTTAGGGCAAATTGCCACATCGCGCGGGTTGACGCCGCCGGAGGGAGCGACGTCGCGCAGCGTCATCGCCCCGCCCAGGCCGGTCGCCAGAAGGGCGATGGAATTATGCCCGCGATTCGACACCAACAGCCAACGTTCGTCGGCGCTCAGGCGAATGGCTCCGGGGTAATTCGTACCGATGTCCTCCGCGCGCACCGCCGGGACACTATACGCGCGTAACCAGCGGCCATCACGCTGCACAAAGGACGTCACCGAGCCATCGAGCTCGTTGGCCACATAGAGCGTACCGCCATCCGCTGTGAACACCGCGTGCCGCGGTCCGGCGCCCGGTGCCAGCGACAAATGCTCAATGCGGTCGGCATTCACGCCCACGCCAGGCTGCCAGGGATAGACCAGCACGCGGTCAAGGCCCAAATCCGGCACCAGCAAATGCTCGCCGGTGGGATCGAAGCCGACAAAATGCGGGTGCGGCCCCGCCTGCCGCTTGTCTGGACCGCCACCACTGTGCGCAATCACCCGACCGACCTGCGGCAAAAAATCGCGCATGGGCAGCTCGCTGATGGACGCACCGCCGTAGTTGGCCGTATAGAGGAATTCGCCGTCCGGCGACAGCGCCAAGTGGCACGAGCTGGCGCCGCCGGTGGGCACCATCGCCAGTAATGCCAGATCGCCATTGGCCGCACGACGAAAGGCCGCCACGCCGCCGCGAGTGCCGTCCGGCAGGCGTTCCACCGTGCCGTAGTAATACTCGGGCTGCCGCGGATGCCGGATGAGGTAGTTGATGGTCTTCACCGCCGTAAAGCCATGCTGCACAAAAGCCCCGTCGTCAGCAAGCCCCAGGCGATATACGCCCCCCGCAGCGCTGTTGGCCGCCGATACCACATAGAACTCCTGCGCCAAAGCCGGCAAAACCGCCGCACCCGCAACCAGCAAAATTCCCGCAAGACGCATGGCAAGACCTCCACAAAATGAGTGATGGGCAGACCCACAAAAAACGCCAACTCACAACCGCGCTGCTTGTCAGAGCGTCATGTTTTCACCATCGTCGGCGAAGAAGACGCGTTCGCCGAGGATGCCAAAGGCCTTGGCGCGCGATTCGGTCGGGTGGTCGAGGATTTCGCGGCCGTGATGAATAAATCCCAGGCGGGCGATTTGCGGCCGTTCGCGGACGTATTGGCAGACGGCCTCGACGGCGTGATGGCCGGTTTCCATGAGCAGCAGATCGCAGCCGTCATCGAGCCAGCAGTCCAGTTCGCTGATGCTCTTGACGTCACCAGAGTAGACGATGGTCTTGCCCTCGCTGCGAATGCGGTAGGAATATGAACGGCCGTCGGCGAGGTGGCGGTTGCTGACGCAATCCACCTGCACGCGGCCGTTGTCAAAGCAGGGCCCGGGCTGCACATCGTGTACCGCCAGGCTGAACGCAGTCTGGAAATTACCTTCGGACTGCCCGAGGATCTGCAAGACGCCCTCCCAGCTCTGGCGATTCGGCACGTGCACGTCAATCACTGCGCCCTGCAGACGCCGCTTGATGCCGTCGAGTTTGCGGATGTTCCAAAGCAGATTGGCAAGGCCGCCGACGTGGTCCATGTGGCTGTGGCTGATGAAGATGGCCTTCACGGCAAGGAGGTCGAGGCCCAACAGATGAGCCGTCCGCGAACAATTTTCACCGGCGTCGAACCAGTACAAGGCGCCATCGACACGCAGGACCCACGCCACATGGCAACGGCCGGGCTCGGGCTCTGTACCGGAACAAGTACCCAGGAAGATCAGCTCCATAGATCAAAACCCCTCGTCTTTCCGCATGTCGCGGCGCCGCCGACGCAGTACCGGCAAGCAACCGCCATATTTATTCGCCGTAGATGGGTAGCCAGAACGGCACGGACAGATTGCCCGCGTGGTCCTTGGCCTGACAACGGAACCACTGGCTGCCCTTGACTTTCGCGCGCAAAACGGCCAGGTCCGTCGCCCGCAAATCCGTGAATTCGTGCGACCACAAGTCCTTGCCGGCGTCATTGACGCAAGTGGCCAACAGCGATGCCACGCCGCTGGCGTCAAACGCTGTCCAACGCAAAACATCGCCCTTCTCCTTGTCCGCCGGCAGGCCGTGGATGAAGAAGTCGTCGAGATTGAGGCTCTCATTATGCTGCACGCCGCGGCGTTGGATAGCGACGGTCTTGATTTCCATGTCAGCCAGGGCTTTGGCGTCCACGCCAATCTTGCCGAGCATATCGCGGACATTGAAGCTGAAATGCAGCCACTTGTTGTTCTCCCAAGCGAAAGTCACGCTGCGGTTGAGCTCGTTGCCGTCGTTACCGGCCTTGTTAAGGGAAATGGTGTAGTTTTTGCCGGCGGTGGTCGTTAGAATCGCCTGGATGACCGCGCCGGCGCGGTAATGCGGCGTCATCAGGCGGAAAGACAGGCAGGGATGGCGCGA
>JAQWBY010000504.1 GCA_028706165.1 Lentisphaeria bacterium
GGCCATGCCACCGACGACACCGGCACCCGCGGCGCCCACGGCAAGGACATTCCCGAAGACATGCTCGTCTATCATTTCTACCGCTTCATGCCCAAAAAAGCCCGTTAAGTCAGCGACATCAATCACTGTTCCCAGGAACCAACACTATGAACACCTACCCACTCTTCCCCACCAGGCCGTCGCTCTGCCTCGACGGCGTCTGGGATTTCGCCTGGCTCAGCGACGACCAGAAGCCCCTTGCCGATATCGACGCTACCGGTATCGTCTTCAATGAGCATCAGGCCGTCCCCGGCGTCTTCGATACCGATGTCAAACGCTACGGCAAACGCGGCGTCGGCTTCTACCGCAAACAGCTCGCCTTCGCCTGCGCTGCCGGCCAGCCCCTGCGTCTCCGCATTGGTGGACTGGGCCTCGCGGCCAAATTCTGGTTCGATGGCCAGCTCATCGCCAGCAGCGAACTGGCATACTCCTCGTTTAACATCGATTTTAACGCCACCCTCGCCGGCAGCGCCCACGAACTGATCATCGCCGTGGACAACCGCTTCAAGCCCCAGGCCACGCCAATCTTCGCGCCATTCTTTGATTTCTATGGCTACGGCGGCATTTACCGCTCCGTCGAACTCCAGGCGCTGCCAGCCGCCTTCATCGAGCGGGCGCAGGTCACCACCCTCGACGCCACCGCCGGCAAGATCCGCCTGAGCATCGAACTGGGCGGCGCCGTGCCAACCACTTTCAACGGCACGGTCGCCTTTGACGGCGGTGCTGCGCAAGGCCTGTCCCTTCCCGTGCAGGACGGCCGCGCCGTCACCGACCTGGTCGTGCCCAATGCCCGCCTCTGGTCGCCCGACAGCCCCAATCTCCACACCGTCACCATCAGCAACGATACAGACTGCATCACCGAGCGCTTCGGTCTGCGCACGCTGGTCACCAACGGCGAACGCATCGTCCTCAACGGTAAGCCACTGACCCTCAAAGGCGCCAACCGCCACGAGTCACACCCAGAATTCGGCCCCGTGCAAAATCCCCACTTGATCATGGGCGACCTCCTCCTGCTCAAAAACATGGGCGCCAATTTCGTCCGCTGCGTCCACTACCCGCAGGACCAGATGTTCTTCGATATCTGCGACGAAGTCGGCATGCTCGCCTGGCAGGAAAGCATGGGCTGGAACAACACCGAGCCAAGCACCAAAGATCCCCATTTCTTCGCGCTGCAGGTCGAACAGACTCGCCTCATGGTCAACAATGGCATGAACCACCCGTCCATCATCCTTTGGGGCTTCCTCAATGAATGTTGCTCGGAAACCGCCGGTGGCCGCGTCCTCTACCAGACGCTTGCCGACACTATCCGCCAGCGCGACCCCAAATTCCTGGTGACGTACGCCTGCAATCGCACCCGTACCAATCCCGACGGCACTCCCGCCGATGTTTGCTTCGATCTCTGCGATGTCGTCGCCTTTAATACCTACCCCGGCTGGATCGGCGGCCAATGCACCTGGCTCGATGAAAGTGCCAGCCTCATCGCACCCGAAATCATCCGCATCGCCGCCCTTGCCCAGCAGCCGGCCCTCAAAGGCAAGCCCGCCATCATGTCCGAAATGGGCTGCTGCGCCCTCTACGGCTTCCACGACATGGCCAATGCCCAGTGGGGCGAAGAATACCAAGCCGACTACGTCAGCGAAGTCTGCCGCCAAGTCTTCGGCAACGGCCGCTTCATGGGCCTGGCCATCTGGCAGTTCTGCGATACGCGATCCTATGTCAACGCCGCCCCCGGCGTGCGCAGCAAGCCCCGCGGCTTCAACTGCGCCGGCCTCGTCGATGAGTACCGCCGTCCAAAACTTTCCTACTGGGCCGTCCAAAAGCTCTACCGCGACCTGCCTTGAACTATCCTGTAACTGTTTCTCCCTATAGTCCCCTCATAGCCTCAACCAGCAACCCAAAGGAACCACAGCTATGCTACCGCAACGCGAATCGTATTCCTACGAGATGATCCGCAGCGAGCTCACCTGGGTGGTCGGCGACGACCACGTCCAGACCGATTGCTCCGAAAAACTCGGCCACTCGATCGATTATTACTGGGTACCCGAAGTCTGGCACGACCGCGGCCTCAAACCGCAGGTACCGACCTTCATCGTCCACCCCGGCAGCGCCGAAGAAGTGTCCAAGATCCTCCAGATCGCCAACACCTACAAGATCCCCGTCACCCCCTGGGGCGGCGGCTCGGGCTCACAGGGCGGCGCCCTGCCCATGTACGGCGGTATCAGCCTGGACACCAAACGCCTCAATAAAGTCATTGAAATCGACCCAGTGTCCATGACCGTCACCGCTGAAACCGGCATCATCATGCAGCAACTCGAGTGGGAAGTCGAAAAAGCCGGCTACAGCACCATGCATTTCCCGGCCTCCATCGGCTGCGCCACCTTCGGCGGCTTCATCGCCCACCGCGGCACCGGCGTGCTCAGCACCAAATATGGCAAGATCGAAGACATGATCATGTCCCTCGAAATGGTCACCCCCACCGGCGAAATCATCAACACCATGCCCGTGCCGCGCCATGCCTCCGGCCCGGACCTCACCCAAATGATCTGCGGTAGCGAAGGTACCCTCGGCGTCGTCACCAAGGCGACCATGAAAATCCACCCCATCCCCGCCGCCCGTAAATTCCACGCGTTCCTCTTCAAGGACATGCACGACGCCATGGTCGCCGGCTCCAAGCTCATGACCAGCCGCCTCCAGC
>JAQWBY010000505.1 GCA_028706165.1 Lentisphaeria bacterium
CGCTGGGTTGTTTGCGAAAAGCGTGTTTGGCCGTGGTATTTCGGCTGCTGCCGGGATACATTCCACTGGTTTTTCGTCATTATTTTTGGTTGATGCGCGTTCTTGTTGCTGGCATTACCGGGTGATAGCTGCAGCGCGACGATTGATGAAAGGGCCGATAATGAAACGGATGTGGTTAGGCGTGGCACTTTGTGGGTTATTCGGGGCGATGGCGGCGGAGTTGCCGCAGACGACGGTGCTGTTTCACGAGGACTTCAGCGCCTATGCGCCGCAGGGCGAGCGGCAGCGCGTGGTGGATTCCGGTCAGGCGGAGTTTGCGCGGGCACTGGAGTTGACCAGCGTCCACAAGCCCGATGGCAAGCTTCACCAAGGCACTTGGCGCAGTGCCAAATTTGATGCCAGCGCGGCGGAAATGATTGATATCGACTACTGGATCAAGTTTGGCACGGACAGCGCGCGTTACGCGCTGTTGGCCAATGACGGTTCTCACAAGGCCATCACGCTGGTTCAGGATGGTGGCAAACTGCAAGTGTCCAAAAGCCTCACGTGGAGCTGGCAGGACGTCGCCAGCGTCTCGCTGAATACGTGGCATCGCATCCGCTACAGTGTCAACAAAGTTCACGGCACCTACGATATTTATGTTAATGACCTGAGTACGCCGGCGCTGGCGTCCTTGCCGTATCGTGATCCGGCGACGGTGTCGCTGGACCAGGTCTGGACGCTGGGCAGCGAGCAGACCGACTCGGTGACCTTCCTGGGGCCGGTGACGGTGACGGCGCGGGCCAGCGGGGCCTTCCCGCCAGCAACCCTGGCGCGGGCGCCGTACTATGTGAGTGCCGTGCCCTGGGTAGCTGCGCCGCCTTCAATAGACGATTTTCGGCGCCAAACGTCACCGTTGGCGCTTACGGCGTACAGCGGCGCAGCGGTAAGTGAGGCCGCGCAGGCGCGAGTGCTACGGGACGCCGAGGCGCTGTACGTCCTGTTTGAATTCGTTGCCAAGGACATGGCCAAGCGCAGCGACGAGATCACGGCCCGCGATGGCCGGGCGTGGGATAACGACTGCTTCGAGCTCTTCATACAGCCTGATTTGAGCCAGGAGCTCTACTACCATTTTGTCGGCAACTCGTCGGGCGGGATCTATGATTCCTGCCATCGCCAGGGCGTGCGTGATGACAGCTGGAATGCCGCCTGGACGGCGCAGATCGGCAAGGGCGATGGCCAGTGGACTGCGCTGGTGACACTGCCCTTCGCAGCGCTGGGCGTGGCGGCGCCAGCTGGCGACGCCCTGTGGGGCTTCAATCCCGGCCGCGAAAATCCCCACGGCGAAGACGTGCTGAGCTGGACGGCGCTGCAGCGCTTCCATGATCCCACGCGTTTCGGAAAGCTGCTTTTTGCCTCGCCGACTGACGGGCGGCCGACGGCGCAGCGTCAGCAGGCGCTGATTGACGCGCTGCTCAATCCGCAAGGGGCCCTGGCGGCGCTGGCCGCAAAGGTGCCCGGGGACTTCAGCGATTTGCCGGCGACCATGCAACAGGCGTATGCGGCACTGCGCGATGAGATAGCCGCGGCCGTTGCCGAAGTGCCCGAACTCAAGACCTTCCCGGCCGCGCGTATGGCTTTGGAAAAAGCGCGCGCGCTGGACGAACGGCTGACGGCGCTTGCGCACGATGCCGAGCGGGCGCGGGCCTTCTTCGCCCCGGGCAGCGCGGCGAGTCAGCGCGGCTACGCCAGTATGGTCTTGAGTTCCATGACCAAAGTGTCGGACCAGAATACGGATTTCTACTCACGTGAAGCGGCTCCGGAACTGCGCCTGTCGGGCAACGAATACGGCAGTGTGCAGGTGCTGTTGATGGCGATGCCGGGTAAGCCACTGTCGGGCCTCGACGTCGACGTGACGTCACTGGCAGACGGCGCCGGGCGGCCTCTGGCTGGCGCGTCGTGCAAGAGTTTCGTAGTGGACTTTGTGCGTACCGCGATGCCGAGAAAGGCCCCGGTATACTATGCGGACGTGTTGCAGCCGGAAAGCTCCTGCACCTTCCCTGAACCGCGCGCGTTGGTGCCGGTGTGGGTGGATGTCTATCTGCCGGCGGGCACTCCTGCCGGCGACTATCAGACGACGGTGACCTTGCGGCCACGCGGTTGCGTCCCAACGAGCGTGACGGTGCGGGTTCAGGCGACGGGGCTGACTCTGCCCAAGAGCGCTTCGCTGGACACGGCTTTCTGCTTTGATCGCTCGTGGGTGAAGGCCTTTTACGGCCAGGAACCGTCGCAAGAGAGCATGACGGGGTTCTGGCAGTTCATCCTTGATCATCGGCTGGAGCCCATGAATCTCTGGGGCGGGGCCCATGACGTCGGCCTCGACTACCTTGACTACTGCGCCGAGAACGGCAAGACCATGCTGTTTCTGAGCATTAGAAACATCCGGCAGAAAGAAGCGTCGGTGCGCGAAATTGTGGAGAAGTATCGCGGGCGGCTGCGGCCGATATTTTTCGGCCACGACGAAGTGCTCATGTCCCGCAAAGCTGGCGCGCTGGACGCCATGATGCGCGATTACAGCGACGCCAAGGAACTGTTTCCAGACATTCCGCGCTTGAACACCGCTCGCATTGACGAGCGTCTTTTTGGCTACGTGGACATCTGGTGCCCGCTGTTTCAGCACGTTGATGCCGAGGCGAATGCCGCACGGATTGCCCAGGGCGAGAAAGTGTGGTGGTATCCCACGGACTATCCCTT
>JAQWBY010000506.1 GCA_028706165.1 Lentisphaeria bacterium
CCTAACTCCTTCAATCTGACAGACCCTGTGCATTTGATTGCCGTTGTGCTTTTCCTTGTTATCGCGGCAATTGTCGTCTTTGCGGTTATAGGTGGCAAGTAACCGAATTTGTGTCAGAAAAAAAGTATGACTGCCTTCTTTTTTGTCCTACGCTCCATTGCGCATATTCTTCCGTAAACATTGAATTACGTCCCGCTGGTAGCTGCGACCCACTGGGGTGCGCGGGTGGACGACGTCGGCTTCGCCTTGATGGAGACCGCGATGGCCTCTTCGAGGGGCTGCTCGACGGTGAAGCCCGTGATGGAGAAGTCGGCGTCCAGGCCGCTGCCTTCGCCGTCGCTGATGAAGAGCGCCATCGGCTCGTTGCTGAAATAGGCGGTCTGGAAGGCGAGGAAGTCGGCGTCCTCCGTGTCATAGAGGATACCGAACTCAAGACTGGCGTCCTTGAGGGTCGCCACGGACGCCTTCCAGCCGGACGTGGCGCGGGTGGTGACGTTGGCCTCGCCGGACTCAAGAGTCAGCGTGAGGTCCTTGACGTTGGTGACTTCCGTGGCGCCCTGGGTGCCCGCGGCACCGCGAAACAGCTTGGCATCAAGACCGAGAACAAGTGACATACGAGGTTGCTCCTCTGCGTTAGGGTTTGAGTGAGTCCTCCCACAGCTTGGGAAGCTGCGGGGCGGTTTTGAGTAGCGCCGGCCCCATGAAGGGCCGCTTGGGGTAGTTCCGGCGGCGGTAGAGCCCGCCGAATTCGTGGGCGGTCATCGAGATGCCGATGATGGACCTGGCAGGGCCGATGACCACGCTCTGGCGCGTTGCATCCACGCCAAAGAGGATGGAGCGCTTGAGAAGTCCCCGCCGGGTGTGCGGCCTGGCGCCCGGGGCCGAGGACTTCGCCGACCTGACGACGCCGTGCCGCACCGTCGCGCGCACATAGGCCCCCGCCCGGCGCAGGGCGGCGGCGTTGCCGCGTTTGACGGCGGCAAGGACGCCCGCCTCGTCGAATTCAATGCGGACGGTAGTAGCCATCCTGTCACCTCACCATCCTGAAGGACAGCTCGATGACGCTCACGAACTGGCCCCGCTCGCGGAGGTGCTCGGGCGAGTAGATGGGGTCATAGGCGACCCCGGCACACAATGCGCCGCAGAAGCGCCGGTTGAGAAAGCGCAGGCCGAGCTGTTCGGTGAAGAGCAAGAGCCCGGGCAGATCGTCTTCGGTGGCCCGCTGCAGGACGCCGATCTGCACGGTGGGCAGTTCCTCGCGGGTGTTGCGGGCAAGCGCTCGGTATTCGGTCCCGGAGGGAACGACCACCACCCGCCTTGCTTCAAGATCGCGCAAATCGAACTCGGGAAAGAACTCGAGTTCGGCGTCGCAATCGGCAAGCTCTTCGGTCACCGCCCGGGCAATGGCAAGCATCTGGCTCATGGTCAGTTCCCCAGTAGAATCATGATGAGGCTGCCAATGGCGGCCAGAAGCGCCAGGACCGCGGCGCCGGTGGCCGAGAGCAGCGTTTTCTGGATGGCCGTCGCCGGCGCGCAGGGCGGGTGATGATGTTCGCCATCGCGAAAGTGCATGGTCATCATCCCCTTGATTTCAGCAAGGTCCAGCCGGGTCTGCGTCACCGCGTCCCAGATGGCCTTGTTGTCAGGCGTGTTTTCATTCGACATGGTCGTCGCCGATCTCCTTGGTGTGTATTCGCCGGGTGTTCATATGGCCGTCGCTCCAGCGCCAGTGGGGTTCGCCGTTGGGGGCCAGAACCTCGAAAAGCCGGCCGTTCCAGCGGACGCGATCCCCCCGCTCCGGCTCGTTCACGAGCTCCAGGGAGGACACGAGAAAATCCCGCGCCTCCGTTCTGACGGTGGCGCCGTAGCGGTTCTCCCCCCTGAAGAGCGTCCGCCCGACAAGAGCGCGAACCACGCGGGCCTGGCCGCTTCTGGGCAGGTACTCGACCTCGACGCCGAGGTGCTCCAGAGACTGGTCACGCAGCCACTCGGCGGCATGGTTCAGCATGAATAGGCCCCGGGGGCGTTGAGCAGGACTCGGACCGTCGCCTCGGCCTCCGGAGCCTCCGCGACCGCCTTGCCGATGCAGGGGTTGGGCGAGGTCGTGGTGGCGACGCGGTTCGTGGCGTCCCAGTAGACCCTGTCGCCGGCGCGGAAGGCGATGCTGCCCTTGACGATGTCAAAGACGCCGCAGATCGCCAGGGCGCCCAGGGTGCCGGCCCTGATATCGAGCTTGGCGACGCCGGCAAGCCGGTTCCGGATGACGATGTCACCGGCGGCGACATCCTCCGCGGGAATGTAGTCGAGGCTTTCGCCCCGTTGGACGTAGGTTGCAAGCATGGTGCGTTCTCCTCGTTCGGGTTGCGCCGGACGCCACGAGGGCGTCCGGCAGGGTGTTTAGTTGGCGCCGCCGATGGCCTTGACCATGCCGCGGTGATCTTGCTCGCGCACGCCGAGATCGAAATACACGCGGAACCACATGCCGAGCGTGTTGAAGTCGGTCTCGCCGCGTTCCACGGTCGGGGTGCGCTTGCCGTTGAGGAAGCCGATCTCAAAGGTGTCGATCTGCTCCGGGGCGCCGAAGAGATACCAGGCCACGTCGGAGGCGCCGTCGTAGGCGGCGTTGGCCAGGTAGGGGCTCGACACGACCTGGAGGTTCTCGTCGGCCAAAACATTGATGGCCGGCCGCACGGTGTTGTCGGCTCCGCCACTCATGATGAGGGTGGCGCC
>JAQWBY010000507.1 GCA_028706165.1 Lentisphaeria bacterium
AAGACCTGAACGTGCAGATATACTATTTTGCGGCGCCTTGGGAACCGGCAGTGCCGGCGGGAACCGACTACGGCCCAAACGGCACCGGTCTCGTTGACTGGAACGCTGTCAGCTATGTGGCGCCCACAGGAGCCGCCGACGGCTTGCTGGAGATTGACCTGGGCGGCCTCGATGCCATTCCCGGCGGCGCCCCGTCCGTGCCGGCCGATGGCGGCATATTATGGATTCGCTATACGTTGCAGGCCCAGTCAGAGTCTGTCGGCACCTTTACTGATTTCGCTTTGGTTACCGTGCCCCTTCCCGGTGGCGACCCCTGCAGCCTAGGGCAGCCGGAAACGGAATACTACCACTTGGCATTTGTGTCCATCGCGAATTCCGTTCCAACGGTCAGCATCAGCAACGTCAGCAGTCCGAACCCCCTCCATATCGACCGCTGCGAGACGCTCACGCTGCGTTTCAACCTGGGAGCGGAGGACAGCCGCCCCTTTGATGTCTATGACGCCCGGCTCGTCGTCGACCTCGGTGGTAACTATCGCTACCTGCCCGGGACGACGTCCTTTGGCGCCGCTCTCCTTGACGAGGGCGGTTTATCCATCACCAGCTTCGAGCCGATCGAAGCCGGCAATACCCTGACGTGGAATTTCGGCGACATCAGGGGGCTGTCGGGAGCCGGCAACCGTTACGTTGACATTACCGTCCAGAAAAGTTGCGACCAGGCTTCGACGTGGGTCGGCGCCACGATATCTGGCAACAACCAGTGCAATCAGATTGATGACGCCAATGGTCCCGGCGCAGCCAATAGCCAGGACGCGGCTATTGCTGCCATAGTCGACTTTGATGACGGTGACAGCACGTCCTACGAGCCGTTGCTCTACTCAGGCCGCCTGGAAACGCGTTTTGCCAGTCAGCGCGTCTTTTACAACGACGCATATCCCACCGCGCTGCTTCATATCGTCAATTCGGGCAATGGTACTCTCTACAATGCGCGGATCCCCGTGGAGCTGGGATCGTTACATAATGGCACCGATTCACTGACCTTCCTGGAGGCACATGTCACCGCCGTCAGTGGCTCCACCTCGGCTACCGTCGATACCGTCAATCCCATCATCCCAGTGGCCTTCGGACCTGAATACGCACATGGTTACCGACAGATAACCTTCGCTGTCGACTGGATGGCGCCCAGCAGCATTGTCACCATCCGCCTGCGCTTGCGCATGGTCCTTTGCGCCGACCTCAGCCTGAAAATAGTCCAGGCGCATTGGGGGTGCCCCTCTGGCCCCGCAGACGCCTGCCCGGAAAATCTCGACGCCCCCGAACTTAATTCCTCTATGGAGATTCGCTCCGGCACTGCCCGGTTGCTCGTCATCGAGCACCAGTCGTCTCCCAGCATCGTCGATCTCTGTGGCTCGAAAATGCGCATTGCCATCGATGTGCTCAATGCCGGTAGCGTCGACGTCTATGAACCAATCATTCGCGAACGCTTCCCGGAAGGCCTGCAAATCATTCCGGACAGCGTCCACTACAGCATCAATGGTGGCGCCCTGACGCCCTTTCCCGAAATCAGCGGCGCCGGCTTGCGCTATTCTGAGATGAACTCGACTGTCACTGGCATTGGGACATATCAGACCATCTTCTGGAATTTCACCGACCCCGACAACGATGGCGACGAGGCCGACAGCCTGTTGCCGAGCCCGGCTTTTGACGACCCCTTTCCGACAGACCCGCTGTTCGCTCGCCACGTGGTCATGAAGCCCACGACGCGCTTGCGGATAGAGTTCGACGCGGAACTCGACGGCTGCGCCAATGCCCTCGCCTATCAAAATAGCAGTCGTCGCGCCGAGGCGACTCTGCTTTTTGACCTGCCATGCCATCATGATGATCGCGTTGGTATGGACGGTGAGCCCATCGTCGGCCCCGGACGTATGCCGCTGGACGACACGACCCGCGAAAGCACCTTCCTGGACCCCGGCGAGGCCAATGTCTCGGTCCGTGTCAGTGGACAAAACATTACTCAAGGCGCGCCCGTGGACTTCGGTCAGGTCAATGCCGAACTGAACGACGCCGTCGAATGGACTGTCCAGCTGGACTCACTCGGTCCCGGCGTCGTGCCGGATCCCATTCTGGAGCTATTTGTCCCCGCGATTCTTTCGGTGGACTTCGCAACAGCGCCGCCCGTAATCAGTTCTCCGGCTAACATTGTATTTGTGGACAGTAATCCGGCCGGCGTCCCCCAGGCCAATCCGGCGGGCATGACCTATACGTTTGTTTTTCGCAACACCGATCCGGCCATGATCGCCGCCAATCGCGAATACTACTTTTCCGCCACGGAAAAAGTCACCATTGCCGTGCCTACCCAGCTCAACACTTGCATTGATGAAAAACCGACCTTTGAGGCGCTGTTGCGCTGGGGCTGCTGCTTGGGCACGCCCGGACTGGAAGCCGCTAGCGGCCAGGACCAGGCGTCGCTGCCCATCAAGAGCAAGGCTGATCCGCCAAGTATTAGCGTTGTCGAAGGTGACGGCGCCCTGATCGCCGAGTTCGACAGTTGTCTTGGGGCATACACGATCATTCTCACCAGTCCCACAACCAATCGTGAGTTATCCCTGCGGCAGCTTGATGTCACCATGACCTTGCCAAATGGCTGGACATACGCGCCTCTGGTTGGCGATGGCACGGACTTCATCTATGCCGGAACCGGCGCCCGCCAGGCCGCGGACCAACTTC
>JAQWBY010000508.1 GCA_028706165.1 Lentisphaeria bacterium
TACTACTACGACTGCGCCGCCAGCGGCGCGCCCCTCGGCGGCGTCCGCGGCTGGACCGCCATCGACTGCGGCCAGCGCTACGCCAAGCCCGCCGGCTTCCCCACGCCCAAGGCTTCTATCGGCTGGATGCGCGGGCACATGCACTGCCTCTACAATTTCCTCAGCGCCGTCCACAGCGGCCAGGCCAGCGGCCCGACCCTCGAACGCGGCGTGTACATCCAATATCTCATGGACAAAGTCTATCAATCCGCTAAACAAGGCACATGGGTGAATCTATGAGCAACTTCATGATTGGCTGGGGCGAAGCCGACATCACGCCCGACGCCCCCAAAGTCGAATTGGCCGGCCAGTACTACCAGCGCGTGGCGCGCGGCATCCACTCGCGCCTCAAGACTGTCGCCCTGGTCATGCAGAAAGAGCAAGACCTCGCGGTGATGATCGCCCTCGACGTGGTCGGCATCCCCGAAGAACTCCAGAACCAGGCACGGGAAATCATCCACCAGGCCATACCGGAGATACCGCTGCAGGCGATTTTCCTCAACGCCATCCACACCCACAACGCGCCCTACGTGCGCCCGGCCGGGCTCTTCCGCGACTGGCTGCCGCTGGACGACGAGGCCCTCAAGCCCGCCGACTACATCGAATTCCTGCTCAAACGCGTGCTCGACGCCGTCAAACAGGCCTGGGCTGGCCGCCAGCCCGGCGCCATCGCCAACGCCTTCGGCCAGGCCCGCATCGGCCATTGCCGCCGTGCCGTTTACGCCAATGGCAGCGCCGAGATGTACGGCGACACCAACCGCGCCGATTTCGTCGGCATGGAAGCCGGCGAAGACTCCGGCGTGGAACTCTTGTTCACCTACGACGCGCAACGGCGCCCCACCGGCGCCATCGTCAATGTCGCCTGCCCGTCTCAGGTCATGGAAGCCACCTACGAGATATCCAGCGACTACATGGGCGCCACCCGCGAATTGCTCAAAGGCGAATTCGGCGCGGATTTCCACACGCTGTGCCAGATCAGCGCGGCGGGCTGCCAGGCGCCACGCGACCTCGTCCGCCGTTATCGCAGCGAGCCGGACTTCTGGCACGCCGACGGCGTCGCCGTCCATGCCCAGCGGCTGTTCACGGCCACCATGGCGGCCTTCAAGGAGATTCCGGCCTCGGCGATCCAAGCCGACCCGCTGTTCCAGCACCGCTGCGCACGGGTGGACCTGCCCATCCGCCGCGCCAGCTACTGCGACTACGTCAAGGCCAAGGCCGAAATTGCCCGTTTGACGGCGATCATGCCCGAGTACGACGCCTTCCTGGCCTTCTGCAAAGAGACGCATGACAACGAGGCCATTCCGGGCCGCCCGGGCCCCTACGACAGCAAGCTGCATCATTTCGTGCTCATCCAAAACGCCAAGGCCGTGGTCAAGCGCTACGAGACCCAGGACACCACGCCGCACTTCAGCTACGACATGCAGACGCTGCGCATCGGCGATTGCGCCATGGTCAACGTGCCCTTTGAGCTCTACCTGGTCTTCGGCCAGATCATCAAGGCCCGCAGTCTCGCCAAGCAGACCTTCGTCGTTCAGCTCTCCGGCGGCACTTGCGGCTACCTGCCCAGTCCCGAGGCCGAGCGCTTCGGCGGCTACGGCGGCCTGATCGTTAATGGCAGAGTCGGTTCCGACGGCGGCTATCTGCTCGCCGACACCGCTGTGCAGAAAATCAACTCGCTCTTCGCGTGAACACCATGACCAACGCGTACCTCGGCATCGACATCGGCACCACCGCCATCAAGGCCGCCCTCTTCAGCGGCGACGGCGCTATCATTGGCGACGGCATCGCCGAGTACCGCCTGGAAACACCCGCGCCGGACATCGTCGAGCTTGATCCCGAGCTGTACTGGCAAGCCACCCAGGCGGCCCTGCGGGGCGCGCTGGCCAAAGCCGCCGGCTGCGTCATCCGTGCGCTGGCGATCACCGGCCAATGCGAGACGCTCATCTGCGTCGATCAGGCCGGCCGGCCCCTGCGCAAGGCCATCGTCTGGCTGGACAACCGCGCCACCGCCGAAGCCGCCGAACTCACAGCGGCCTTCGGTGCCGACCAGCTCTTCCGCCTCTCCGGCCAAACCGAGATGCTGCCATGCTGGCCGGCGCCCAAAATCCTCTGGCTGCAGAAGCACGACCCGGCGACCTACGCGGCCTGCGCCAAGGTCCTGATGGTCGAGGACTTCATCGCCTACCGCCTCACCAGCGAATACGCCACCTGCCGCGGCCTCCTGCCCTCCACGCTGTACTACGACATCCGTACGGGCGATTACGACGACGCCATGCTCGCGGCCATCGGCATCAGCCGCCGGCAGCTGCCGGCGCTGCGCGATCCCGGCGAGATCATTGGCTACTGCCGCGCGGTGCTCCCAGGCATCCCGGCGGGCACGCCTGTGGCGGCCGCGCCGATGGATCACATCTGCGGCGCGCTCGGCAGCGGCTGCTGCGAGCCCGGCGTGGTCTCCGCCACCACAGGCTGCGCCTTGGCGCTCTGCGTGCCCACGCCGGAGCTGCTCTACGACGACGCGCTGCGCATCAGCACCTACCACGGTTTCACACCGCAGTCCTACGCGATGCTGCCGTGGGCGCCCACCGCCGGCATGATCCTCAAGCATTTCCGGGACGAATTCTGCCGCGACTGGTCCTACGCCGATTTCGATCGCGCGGCGGCGCCCATCGCCCCCGGCGCGGA
>JAQWBY010000509.1 GCA_028706165.1 Lentisphaeria bacterium
GCCCCGGCGCCTTCGTCTGGTCACTCCTCGCCGTTGACTCATTTACAAAATTAAGCATATTTTTCCACAACAATAACTTTTTTGCAACGACATTTACAGCTCTAGCGTCTGTTTTTTGCTTGTTTCCCTTAGCAAAAATAAGTAAACTAATGACAACGCGGTAAAAAGTGTGTCTATGATAAATAAGTGCAATGCCCTTGCCGCCGGCATAGTTCGTGGCGATATCAAGCGTATGGAGGATCCAAGATGAAACGTAACAAGTCATTTACCTTGATTGAATTGTTGGTAGTGATAGCGATCATCGCGATTTTGGCGGCGATGCTGTTGCCGGCTTTGTCAAAGGCTCGCGAGAAGGCCCGGGCGATCTCCTGCACGTCGAATCAGAAACAGATTGGCTTGGCGATGACGATGTATGTGGACGACCTGAATGGGCAGTATCCCAATTCGTATTATTTCATCAGCGAGACCATTAACGGCACCTTGTACAGCGGCCGGACGTCTTGGCGTTATGGCATGAAGACCTACTCCGGCGACAAGAAGAGCCTGATCTGCCCGTCGGATTCCCGTAACAAGACCGAGCTGGACAGCACGCCGACGACTTTTGTGCCCAGCAGCATTGGCGACAGCAACACGGCGATGCCGGTGTCCTATGCGGCCAACAACGACCTGGTGACGACGGGCTCTGGTTGCACGACGAGCACCGTCGTACGGCCATCGGAAGTGGCCTTCATGGTTGAGAACTCCTACAGTGGCACCACGGTGGCCAACATGTCCTTGAACATGGGCACGGACGAGGGCACGATCAAATCCAAGATGGGCACGCCTCGTCATAACGGCGGCGGTAACATTCTCTTCTGCGATGGCCATGTCGCCTTCATGAAGTTGGAACAGGTGCTGAGCAATCGCGTGAAACTGCTGGTCGATGTCAAGAAATAGACGATAGCACTGGCACGACGGGCTGCCTCACGTTTCGGTTGCCGGCCCTTTCTGACGTGTCGCGAACACCCCCGGGCAGTTTTCTGTACCGGGGGGCTTTTTTCAACGAGGGTTTCGTCTGGTAGGCAAGTCAATTATGCCATGGCCGAGCAAGAAGAATGCATTACAGAGAAAACGCTATGAAAAGCCACCGCATTGCCTTTGTCGCGCCCGGTATTGCCGCATTGGAAGAGCATGACCTGCAGACAGCGCTGCCGCCGGGGCACGCCCTGCTCAAGACCGACTGCACGCTGATCAGCACCGGCACCGAACGCGCCAATCTCATGGGCGAGGATAATCTCGGCGCCCCGGGGCCGGCGCGCTTTCCGCGCTACTTGGGCTACAGCGCCGTCGCCAAGGTCATGGCACTGGCCGCCGACGTGCGCGACTTGCGGGTTGGCGACCGCGTGGCGGTGTACCACAGCCAGCACGCGCAATACCTGGTCAAGCATTGCCAGGACTTGGTGCGGATTGAGGACGAGGCACTGCCGTCGGCGGAGGCCGTCTTCTGCATCGTTGCCGCTATGGGCCTGCAAGGCCTGCGCAAAGTCCGCCTGGAGCTGGGGGAATCATGCCTCGTTATGGGCCAGGGCCTCCTCGGCGTCTTCGCGTTGCAGTGCGCGCGGCTGTCCGGGGCGCTGCCGCTGATGGCGATGGACTTCGTCGCCGAACGCCGGACGCGTGCCTGCGAGCTGGGGGCGGACGCGGCTTGGTCGCCCGACGACCCGGCGCTCGCTGAGGCCGTCCGCGGGCTCAGCGGCGGCCGCGGCGTCAACACCGTGATTGAAGTAACCGGCTCGCCGGCCGCCGTCAAACAAGGCCTGAAGCTTATGGCGCCACAGGGCCGCATTGCCCTGGTGGGCTGCTCGCGGACACCGACCGAACAGATCGATTTCTACAACGACGTGCATCGGCCGGGCATCGTCATCATCGGCGCCCATAATTTTGTGCGGCCGAAGAACGAGTCCCACCCGGGCTACTGGACGATGCGTGATGATATGCGCATGCTGCTGAAGTTCTTTGCCGCCGGCCGGATCCAAGTGCGGCCGCTGCTGCGGGAGCAAGTCAGCCCCCACGACGCCCCGGCGGTCTTCGCTCGCCTGGCGCAGAATGACCCAACGGTGATGGGAACCGTCTTTGATTGGAATCTTTGTTGAGGGATCCGGCATGCTTGCGGGAACAGCCGGAAGGACTATCTTTGCTGCCCCTGCAAATCGTCACCCCGTGGGGGGCGGCCTCGGTTCGGGTATCAGATCGATGGTGCAGCCCGCCTGTTCCCCATAAAACGCCCTGCCATCTCAAGAACATCGCCTCGCCCCGCTGCTTGTCTGCGGGGCGCAGCCCGAAATGAAATAACCGACGCCGATGCCAGAGCCATTGCCAAACACATCCCAGCGCCGTGCCTACATGCATCGCTATCACCTGCGAGTCGTACTCATCATACTGGCGACGGGGCTGTATTTTCTGGCGAATATCCAGCGCGTGGCGATTCCCGGGGCCATCTTCAGCATTCTGCAGCAGGACCTCGGTGCATCGGCGCCGGCGATCACTGCGCTGGGATCGTCTTTCATGTACATCTACGCCTGCTGCCAGCTGATCACCGGCGTGCTGGTCGGTCGCTATGGCGGCATCCGTGTTATGCTGGTCGGCGCGCTGTTTTTCTGCCTGGGGTCCTTTATTTTCCCCTACTCGTCGAGCATGCCGTGGCTGTATTTCAGCCGGGCGCTGGCCGGTCTCGG
>JAQWBY010000510.1 GCA_028706165.1 Lentisphaeria bacterium
GAGTCCGCCAGCATGACATCAAAGCTCTCTTTGACAGCCGCTTCCAGCTCGACTTTCAGCTTGGCCTTCTCCTCGTCAGTGGCGGCTTCGCGGTACTGCTTACCCAGATCGCGGCATTTCTGCTCCAGGGCGCCAAGCTTGCTGTTGCGCATGGGCCCTTGCGGGAGCATCTTGCCGATTTCCTTATAGTAGGCCATACGGTCGCTTCTGCCCAGCGCTTCCAGACGTTCGTACTCCTTCGGGTCATCCTTCTTCAGCTTTTCCATCAGTTCGCGGATGTCCGCCCCGCGTCCCCAGCGTTCGCCGGGGCGGCGCCAATGCCGTCCTTCGCGCCCATCGCCGGGGCCGTCCTTCGTGACGTCCTGCATTGCCCCCGGCGCCTCTGGCGCCTCTGGCGGCGGCGGCTCTTGCGCGGCCAGCTCGCACGCTGTCAGCCAGCATGCGACGCCCAATGCGGCTGCCAGCAGCCAGGTCCTGCTTTTCGTGTACATAGTGACCTCCATTTCTTTGTCTTACATATCGCCTAACAACTCGAATTCCAATGCCATCAGCTTCTCGCGAAAGTCCTCCAGACGGCTCTCCGTCATCCCCGGATCAAGTCGGGGCGATGACTTTGCCGGCGCCTCCGACGACTCCCTGACACCCGCAATCAGCCGCGCAATGCCCTCTTCGAGATCATCCATTTCCACGTCCGTCATGGCCACGCCAAGCAGCCACAGATCGTCATCACTCGCCACCGGCAACACTTCACCAGCAGCCGGAGCCACGGCCGGCGCCGCGATGATCTGTTCGCCGCCATCGGCGACTGTCACACCCACTGGTGACGGCGTTTCCGGCGGCAAGCGCAACCACAGGCCCAGCAGGAGCAACGCCGCAACGGCCAGGGGCACCAGCATGCCGCCACCAACACGCAACAGACGCTGCCAACGCCGCTGACCCGCCATGCGTTCGTGCACGGCCGCCAAGACTCGCCGGTCAAGCGCTACGCTCGGCTGTGCCGCATCGCCGGGCTCGCCCAAGGCCAACGCCTGCATCCGCGCAAAGCGCTCACAGGCCGCACACTGGCCAAGGTGCTCGCGCACGGCTGCGCTCAATTCGCCAGCACTGCTGACTACTTCTAATTCCACATCATCGCATTTCATCGTGCACCTCCTCGGCTGTTTGTCGCCGTTCATCTCATTATCACAAATACTCCGCCAGCATCCCGCGCAGGTTCTTGATCGCGTAGTGCATTCGCCCCAACACGGTATTCAAGTTGGTCTGTTGCCTCTCGGCTATTTCCTTGAAACTCACGCCGCGCTTCCGCAGCATCAGCACCTCGCGCTGTTCCGCCGACAGACGTTCTGTCGCCGCTGCCAGCGCTTCGTCAAAGGCCTCGCGATCCATCTCAGCGTGCACCGGGGCGGCATCCGAGGCCAATGTCTCCGGTAACTCCGTCATTGGCGCCCGCGACTGGCTGCGGTAGTAGTCCATCACCAAATTGTGCGCAATGCGACACAGCCAGGCCAGCAATTTCTGCTGATCCGTGTAACGCGACCAGTTGCTTACCGCCTTCACCCATACCTGCTGAAATATGTCATCAACCTGCGATGACTCCGTCGGCATCAGCTTGTGAATGTACGAATACAGGGGCAGGCGATAGCGCTGGTACAATACCGCAAAGGCGTCCTCGTCGCCCGCACGGCTCTTCGTTACCAAATCCATGTCATTTAATTCGGCCAATTTGCCCATCAGTGCGCACCTCTGGCAATAAAACGACCAATCGCTGCTTATATTGCAAACAAACGCCCGCAATTGCCGTCAAACACCACAACGACTTCACCCAAGACCGCCACCACCAAACAACGGTGACTTCATGACGCCAGCGACCCGCACAATACCGGCACCCCCCAGTCTTGCCCAACCGCGCCGCCCATGGCCGGCCGCGCTGCTGCTGGCCCTGTTGGTCGCCGCCACCGGCGCCGGCAGCGGCCACGCCAACGACGCGCTTGCCATCAAACTCAGCTCGCCGCCAAAAAGTAACGAATTGCGCGCCGCCCGCTGCCAGGTCATCAGCGCCGGCGCCTGGTCAGAAGGCACGGCCGCCCACGGTGAGCAACTCGCCAAACTCATGAAACGCAGCAATGGCCGCCTCCCGACCAGAAATCTCGCACCCCTGCACGGCCTCTGCGACAACATCATCCTCTTCCAGCTCCTGCAAAGCGCCATGACCAATGCCACCGCGCCACTCTCGGAGTCCTTCGTCACCTGGCTCTTCGGCGACAACCAGCGCTGCATGGCCTTCCTCGAAGAAGTCGATCCGCAGAACGATAATCTGCCCGGGGTCATCACCATTCTCGCCAAACTCCACCAGCTGGAAACACGCGACCCAGACACCTTCTTCCCACTCATGCTGGCTATCAGCGTGGTCTGGGACAGCCCGCGACCGCCCCTTCACACCCAAATTGCCAGCCCGTCACTGCTCAGCCCGGAAGCAGACCTAGGCAATCTCTATACCTTCTTCCGCGATACCTACGCGTCGCCGCGCACAGCCATGCCGCTGCGCAACCTCACTGTCAGCGCCCTCACCTACGTCGTCGATACGCCCGTGCCCATTTCCGAGCTCGCTTGGCTCCAGGAAAACATCCGCCCACGGCGCTGGGTCGACATCTTCGCGGCTATCCGCTACGACGACGCCCGCGCCCAACTCGGTCAGTACTCGTGGAACAACGGT
>JAQWBY010000511.1 GCA_028706165.1 Lentisphaeria bacterium
TTTACCCAGGGCGGCGCGCGCTTTCAGCGCTGCTTGCCCTGGGCTGGTATGTTTCGCGCTTTCAGCGCTTCTGCCGCTTCGCGGCAATAAATGCCGCGATCATAACAGGCTGTTTTGCTGAAGCTTAGGGCACTATGAAATTTGTTAAGTGAAGAGCATTGGTCCGATCGGTCTGATGATCGGTTTGCTTATTCGAGTTTAATGCTGTCGATGGTGACGGTTGCGCCCTTGCGGGACATGGGGTCGAGGCGGAAGCTGGTCACTTTGCCGCGCCAGAGGCGGTGTTCGCCGAGGTTGAGGACGAGGTTGGTGAACTGGTCATTGGCGGTATAAGTGGCTTTGATGGACAACGGCTCGGTGATGGGCGCGGTGGTGGTGGACCAGAAGAGTTGCAGGCCATCATTGGTGGGGCCGGTGGCGTTTGCGGCGGGTGTGGCCTTGATGCGGATGGTCATGCGTTTGAACTGCCTGGTGTCCAGGCGATTGAGGTAAATGCTCAGTGCGGGGTCGCTGCTGCTTGTGTTAAAGACCAGCTGGTTGTTATCGACCTTCCAGTCGCCGATGCCCATGGCAGGACGCCAGCCCTGCGGGTGGTTGTCGGCGAAGTCCCAGCTGCTGCGATTACTGTCGCCGGCGTGTTCGGGCTTGGGGTAGTCGTAGGGGCCGAGGCCGACATCAGTGGGGCCGTAGTTCTTGGGCCAGCCGAGGAGTGGTCTTTTGGCGAAGGTGTCGCGCACGGCTTCGTACATGGCGAAGCCGAATTCGCGGTTGGGTTCGATGTAGGAGCCCTCGCCCCACTCATTCAGGGGTGACAGCAGGATGCGTTTTTTCAGGCCGGTGCGGTCGGCGAAGGCCTTGGCGTCTTCGCAGATTTGTTTGAAGAGTTCGGGGGTGCGGCCGTAGATGACGGTGCGGTTGTTCCAAGGGCGGTCATCCCAGCCGGTGGAGATATTGGTGAAGAAGGGCAGGATGCCCGTGTTGTACCATTTTTCCCACAGGTCCTTGTTGGTGGCGGCGACGTGTTCGAAGGAGAAATTGCGTGGGTTGCTGGCTCGGCCACCGTGGTGCATGTAGTGGTAGATCGATGTCGAGTGCATGCCCTGGTCTTTGAGCCACTGGATATTGGCGGGGTCGACTTCGTGCTCCGGCCATTTCATGACGGAGAAGTGAATGCCCTTGTAGCCAGCGTCGCGGGCGACTTTTTGGGAGGCGTCCAGCAGGGCCTTGATGCCGCCCTGGTCTTTCATGTCTGCTTCCATGCCGCCCCAGCTCCAGATCATGACCACGGGCATGCCGTCAATGCAGTAGTACTCGGGAGTGTTGAAGTAGTTGTCGACCCAGTACTGGGTGGCCTTGATCTGGTCTTCGATGGAATGCGAACCTTTGCCATTGTGGTTGGCCCACATCATGGCCCATTTCATGTATGACTTGTAGCGGGCTTGCTGGAAGGCCTTGATCCAATGTTCGAGGTGCATGGAGCCGCGATTCCAGTACCAGTCAACCAGCAAGTACTGGATGCCGTTTTCTACCAGCCATTTGATCTGCCAGTCAACGACCTCGGGATTGGATTCGTCGTACCAGCCCAACACGGGCTTGCGGATGGGGTCCACCCGCCAGATTTTTTCCCATTTTTCGTAGCGCTCCCAGCCCGGGAAATACAGCGCGCCGACTTCGTAGTCGCTTTTGACGGGTTTGGGCTCGGGCACGTAATCGGCTTTGGGTAGATTGAGATTTGTGGTGAAGGCCAGTGGGCCGCGGTGAAGCAAGCGTTGGTCGCCATAGGCGATCTCCAGTTCGTATTCGCCCGCAATGGGCTTGTCGGCCTGGATATGGAAAGACTGCGTCACGGGCTCAAAAGGCTTGAGGGGTGGCAGGAGCAGCCAGTTACTGTCCTTTTCCACGACGGTGACGCCAGAAGGAAGAATGAGGCGGTTGATGGTGGCTTTCTCGGCAATGGTGCCGCCGGTGTTGATGACGGTGTAGGAGAACTCGCAAGGCTTGTTCGCGCGGTTGAGCGCTTCGACCAGGCCATCGTCTTTGATGGTGAGCTGCGCCGGGCCCTGCGGATCTTGAGCAACCGACATGTCCTTGATGGCGGCGCTGGCGCCGGGGGCGTCGCTAAGGGTGAGAGTGAGGTCGAAAATACGGTCCATCCAGCCGGGGCTGCCGGAGAGATCGACATTGTACATGTGGAACTGATCGTCCGCGATGATCGAAAAGCTCTTTGATTTCCTGCCCATGATGGAGGAAATCCAAGTCAGGCGTGCTTCGCGGCCAGCGCTGGCGGCCATGGTGAGATTTAGCCAAGTGCCATGTTCGAAGCTGTCGATGTTGACGGGGCCGCTGCTGATGGCGGGGTGTGATTCCGGGCTGCCACTGCTGACGCGGAGGCTGTCGGCCTTGCTCGAGAGGACGCTGTCGGCGGTGGCGCTCCAGCCGGCGGAGCCGTTCAGGAAGCTCCAGCGGGGCGTGGTTGCTGGAGTCGACTCATAGTCGGGCTCCATGATGCGGATGCTCTTGACGACGAAGGACTTTTTGCCCTTGTCGTCGTTGTAGACTCCAGGGAAGTCCAGGCGGATTTTGATGATGTCCTGCTGCGTCCAGCCTGGGGTGACGGTGTAGGTCTGCCACTGGTTGTCGCCCGTGAAGCGCATCCCGACATTGATTTTCGGCGAGAAGCCATCGTATTGCGTGTTGTTGGTGTTTGTGT
>JAQWBY010000512.1 GCA_028706165.1 Lentisphaeria bacterium
CCAACAGCGCCACCGGCCTTCCCTGACCGTCCCCTGCCACTGCTGGAAGCCCTCCGCCACTCCATACCCCATTTCATGACCCGGCGCGACAACGGCCACACGGTCATCGCCGGCTACCCGTGGTTCCTCGACTGGGGCCGCGACACCCTCATCTGCCTCCGCGGCATCATCGCCACCGGCATGTTCGCAGAAAGCCGCTCAATCATCCACCAATTCGCTCTCTTCGAACAAGATGGAACAATCCCCAATATGATCCGCGGCAACGACCACTCGAACCGCGACACCTCCGATGCGCCCCTCTGGCTCTTCGCCGCCGTCCGCGATTTCATCGCCCAAGCACCCGCCGGAAAGGACATCCTTGAACTCGATTGCGGCGGCCGACCACTGCTCGCCGTCATGGAAAGCATCGCCCAAAACTACTGGCGCGGCATCGCCAACGGCATCCACGCCGACCACCAAAGCGGACTGATCTTCAGCCCCGCCCACTTCACTTGGATGGACACCAACTACCCCGCCTGCACCCCACGCACGGGCTACCCCATCGAAATCCAAGCACTATGGATCAACGCCCTGGACCTGCTCGCATCCCTCACCAATAAAACCATCTACAGCCAGCGACGCGACCTGGCCCGCGATAGCGTCATGACTCTATTCCGCAAAAAAGACGCCCCGGGGCTCTACGACTGCCTCAACGCCACCCCCGACACTGCCGCCGCCAGCGCCCAGCCCGATGACGCCTGCCGACCCAATCAGCTCTTCGCTATCACTCTCGGCGCTATCAACGACGATGTCCTCCGCCGCAGTATCCTTGACGCCTGCCAACCCCTCATACTCCCCGCCGCCATCCGCAGCCTCGACGACGCTCCCGTCCACTGCCCACTGCCCCTCCACGCTCCCGATGGTAGCCCCCTCAACAACCCCATACATCCATACCAGGGCCACTACCAGGGCCCCGAAGACAGCCACCGCAAACCCGCCTACCACAACGGCACCGGCTGGGCCTGGGTCATGCCCAGCTTCTGTGAAGCACTCACTATCAGCTATGGCAAAAACGCCACGCCTGCCGCCAAAGCATGGCTCGGCACCGCCGCCCGCACCATGAACCAAGGCTGCATCGGATTCCTTCCCGAAATCTGCGACGGCGATGCCCCACATACACCCAAAGGCTGCGTCGCCCAAGCCTGGAGCTCAACCGAATTCTTCCGCGTCCTCAAAATCGTCACAGAATTGACCTGAACAAACAACACCGTGCACCCGGTGGACGGTGTGCACCCGGTGGCCCGAGATGTAGTTGGCTCCTCAACCAACCTTAACGTAATCGGTCACCCATTGATCATGGCGGCATGTTTGGGCGCCATGATCAATGGGTGACCGATTACAATCCTAACTACATACTAACCTGAGCGTAATTGCTATTTGCCGTTCCACTAATATATTAAAGTTCAAGTAATTAGAGAAAAAATTATTCATTTCCCCAGCATAGGAGGACCTTACCATGAAAAAGACGCTCAAGCCCGAAAACACGGTGACGACCACCGTCCGTCTGGCGCGCAAACGCGTGATTTTCACTGCCAAGGCTCGCCCCGGTGCCACGGTTTTTCTCGCCGGCAGTTTCAATGACTGGAACAACAGCGACAAGGAAATGAAGGACAAGCAGGGAGATGGCCTTTTCACTGCTATCTGTTACCTGCCAGCGGGCACCTACGAATACAAGTTTTTTATTGATGGCGTCTGGTGCACCGACACGACGAACCCCAATGTCGTCAGCACCCCGCTCAACACGCTGAACAGCATCATCGAAGTCAAGTAACCGACAATTATTTCACCTCAGCCGTCGCCATCTCACCGTATGCCAAGTCCAGCAAACTGCCGATCCAGTGGAAGTGGGTACTCCTTGGCTGAGCATGGCTCTACGCTAATACAGGCAAGGTCATGTGCTTGCCTTGACCATCCGCGGCAGCTGCTGCGTAGCTCTGGCCGCAGTTCGCAGCCGCACCAATACGTCGTCATACACCGTGGGGACAGGGAAATGCCGACAGGCTCTCGCCAACCGGCAATAAAATGTTTCGTGATCGAGAATTAGGGAGAGGCAATGCCGCTTAAGAAGCAACCAAACAATAAAATCAAGGTTCTGATCGTCACCCCGGAGATTACCTACCTCCCGTCCGGCATGGGCAATATCGCCAATAAGCTCTCAGCCAAAGCCGGCGGCATGGCTGACGTCTCCGCATCCCTCGTCGCGGCCCTCTATAACAAAGGCGTCGATGTCCACGTCGCCCTCCCCCATTACCGCCGCATGTTCCACGTCGAAATCGCCGATCTGCTGGACGCCAAGCTCGCGTTGTACCAGCAGACTCTCCATCCCGAAGGCGAAGAAACTCAGCGCATTCACCTCGCTGAAGACCGCATGTTCTACTACCGCGAACATGTCTACAGCAACTACACCGAAGACTGCCTGAAAATGAGCCTGGCCTTCCAGCGCGAAGTCATCAACAACATCATCCCCGCCGTCCGCCCCGACCTCATCCACTGCAACGACTGGATGACCGGCCTCATTCCCGGCTACGCCCGCCGCCTCGGCATCCCCAGCCTCTTCACCGTCCACAATATCCACACCCAGGAAACTACCCTCGAAGCCATCGAAAATTACGGTATCGACACCGCGCTCTTCTGGCAGAACATCTACTACCA
>JAQWBY010000513.1 GCA_028706165.1 Lentisphaeria bacterium
CGGCGGCATCGCGGCCGAGGTAGAGCAGGTAGTCGTCGCTGTGGGCGGCGATCCAGTAGTCGTCGGCATTGACGAAGTGTGGGATGACGGTATCGAAGAAACGGTTGTTTTTGGTGAAGTCCTCTTGTTTGGCGTAGATGACATGCTGGTGGGCGTAGGAGGGAAAGACGCGGTATGGCGTCCAGCAGTGGTCATAGCCGAGGAGGGGCTCGATGACGGGGCGGCCAGCGGGATCAATGTCGGCCTGGGCAGCGCCATAGAGCGAGCAGATGATTTCCGGAGCGTGGTCGTTGCTGAGGTGCTTGGCGAGTTGTCGGTTGAGGCGTTGGGTGTAGGTCTGGTGCCAGCGGTTGCCGTAGCGCCAGGGGCCGGTGGGGCGGCCGCAGTCCGCAAAGTTGCTCTTGCCGGGTACCTGCGAGCCGCTGATGCCGTAGTAGGTGAAGGGTATGCCCAGATAATTGAGGAGCAGGCAGAAATTGTAGCAGGTGAAGACCTGGGCGTCTGCCGGAGCGTCTGCGACCGACAGGGGGAGCAGGGGGTGCCCAAGGACGTGTATATGGCCGACACCGCAAGGGGACGTGGGACGCCGTTGCTGTTTCTTGGCTGAGGCGAGGGCGCGAAAACCAGCGCAGAGTTGCTGGTACTCCGGCGGCACGTTCCATTTTTCCGGAAACCCCCGGCATTGCTCGGGCTTGACGGGGTTGATGCGGCAGCGGTTCGCCGCGTCAAGAAAGATGCAGGCGCCACCGGGGGCTTCGGTAAGAATGAGCGACGTGCGGTCAGGCGCGAGGCGCGTGTACTGGTCGCGGAAATCGTCCTCACTCAGGCCGAGGTGGGCGGCAATGGCGCGAATTTCGTCAGTATTGACGCGGACGATGCCCGGCCAGCGGCAGCAGGCGCCGCAGCATTTGCACACGAAGGGTATGGGATTGGACGTCATGACGACAACTCCTGGTTCAGGCGCGGCGGCCGCAGTGCGGCTGCGGGCATTGACCGCGTCATAAGATACATGCGATTATGCCGGCGGCGTCGCCGTCCGGGCGCTACGGGGTCAGCGCAGCAGCTCCTTGAGTTCGGCGAGACTGAGGCGGCTGGACGCGGCGTGTTCCTGGGCGCCATCCATGACGGCGTTGAACAGCTCGCGTTTTTTCTCCACCAGGGCGAGGACTTTTTCTTCGACGGAGTCCTGGACGATGAGTTTGTAGGCGATGACGGTTTTGTCCTGGCCGATACGGTGGGTGCGGTCGATGGCCTGGCGTTCGACGGCGGGGTTCCACCACGGATCGTAGAGGAAGACGTAGTCGGCCTTGGTGAGCGTCAGGCCCGTGCCGGCGGCCTTGAGGCTGAGGAGGAACACCGCTGGCTTTGGCGAAGAGCTGAAGGCTTCGACGCGTTTTGCGCGCTGCTCCACCGGCGTTTCGCCGGTGATGACGTAGTAGGGAATGGACAGCTTGTCCAGCTCGCGGGCGATGATGTCGAGCATGGAGGTGAATTGACTGAAGACCAGCGCGGAATGGCCGCTACCATGGAGTTCCTGCAGGTGTTCAAGGAGCAAGTCGAGCTTTGCTGACGGCGTATCGCTGGGCGTTTTGTGCAGAAGCTCAGCGTGGCAGCAGATCTGGCGCAGGCGGGTGAGGGACGCCAGCACATCGGCAGCGCCGTGTTCCTGGAGTTTTTCCCGGGCGAAGAGCAGCGCGCGGTTGTAGAGTTCGAGCTGTTCGGGGGGCATTTCAACGCGGAGGACTTCTTCGATGCGTGGCGGCAGTTCGGTGGCGACCTGTTCTTTGGTACGGCGGAGCATGACGGGTGCCAGGCGCCGGCTGAGACGGGCGTGGCCGTCGCTGCCGCCGTTGTAGGCGTCGTTGAAATGATCGAGATCGCCGAAGAGGCCGGGGTTGAGGAAGTCCATGATGGACCAGAGGTCGCTGAGCTGGTTTTCCAGCGGCGTGCCGGTGAGCGCCAGGCGCTGGCTGGTCTGGAGGGCCTTGACGGCCTGGGTGACCTGCGCCGCGGGGTTCTTGATGTTCTGCGCTTCGTCAAGAATGACAAAATCGAAGGGCGTGGCGGCGAGGATGTCGATGTCTTGGCGGACCAGCCCATAGTTGGTGACGAGGACGCGGCTGCCTTTCTCGGCGAGGATGGCTTCGCGGCCGCGGCGAGTGCCGCGCAGTGCCTGCACGGGCAGATCGGGGCAGAATTGCTGTGACTGCTGCAGCCAGACGCCGATGACCGATGCCGGGCAGACCACCAGCGCGGTGAAAGATTTGCCGCTGGCCTGAGCTTGGCGTTGCCAGGCACCAAGGAGGGCGATGATCTGAAGAGTCTTGCCCAGGCCCATGTCGTCAGCGAGAATCGCGCCGGCGCCGCAGAGACAGCGGTCGGCGAGGAAGCGCACGCCATCGCGCTGATAGGCGCGCAGAATCGGTTCGAGTTCGGGGGGCAGTGACGGCTGTTCGGGGATGACTTCGGTGCGCAGTTGCTCATAGAACGACCGGCTGGCTGGCGCGACGTTGAAGCGCGGGTCCTTGACCAGCTGCTGGAGTTTTGCCTGGGCGTCGCGGCGGAGCATGGTGCCTTGGAAGTCGGCGAAGTCGTCCTGGCGGCAGGCGACGAGCAGCGCGGCGGCTTTCTGCGGGTCGATGCTGAGCCATTCGCCCGAACTGATGCGGAAGGCGGGCTGTTGACTGCG
>JAQWBY010000111.1 GCA_028706165.1 Lentisphaeria bacterium
GAACTCTACGTCAATACGCCGGTCGAAGTCTGCGAAGCGCGCGACCCGAAAGGTCTCTATAAAAAAGCCCGCCTCGGTCAAATCACCGATTTCACTGGCATCGACGCGCCATACGAAGCGCCCAAGGCCCCCGCCTTCGTCGTCGAAACCGCCCAAGATACGCCCGAAGCTTGTGTCGACAAAATCATGGCTTTTATAAAAGCCCGTGAAAGCACCCGCGCCAGTAAGTAAAGCGCAACCATGTCCTCCCACATATGAAAGGAAGCGCCCCATGCCCTGCTGCTCGACCTCATTCATCAAATTTTCGGCTTGGGCGCAAGTTATTTTGGCCGTCTTTCTGGCCATTGCGGCCATCTACATCTACCTACTGAACCGGCGGGCGACAAAATCGGACGTCTTTGAATCGTCCGCAGCCCTCCTTAATCACTACGCCGGCGTCCTGAAAACGCAACGGAAGGTCTATGAGGGCTTTTATGAAGTCCTCCCACCCTTGCGCAATAACATCCAGAGCATCGGCGCCTTCTCAGCAGACATTGATAAGCTTGCGGATAATCTCCTCGGCATCAGTAAACTGCAATTGCCGCTGGTGGATGTAGCACCATTCGCCTCCTTGGCAACGCCCGCCCAGCGCCTGAAGGAGCTGGCCGAAGACAATCTGGAAACCATGGCCGCCGCTGACAAGGCTCTCGGCGCCTTCGATGTCAATGCGCACCAGCAGGTGCTTGACGCGATAGACAACACCATCCTCGAACTGCAGCACAACGCTATTCGTCTGCAAGAGCATGGACGGCAAGTCCTTCTGACTATGCGCGTACTGCTTTTCATCAGTCTTGTAATGTCACTGCTGTTCTTTCTGAATGGCATCAGCAACCTCGTGCAGAACAATGCGTTGGTGACGAATAAGAGCTGTTGTGTCAGCAGTGGTACGGCGACGCCACCCGAGTCCTGATCCCCCATGCGCCCGTTTCACTGCAAACAGCCGCAGCAGTGACGTCCAAGCACAGCCCGTATGCGCCACCTTCAACATTTTCAGCCAGGAGCGTGACGCCATGTCCGACCATCAGCCAGCCGAAACGCCAGATAATGCCCTGCCTCCGCTCATGAGCGACGCAGTCGCGGCGGGTTTTCCCTCGCCTGCTGAACAGTATGTCGAAGGTCCGCTTGACCTTAATGAGCTCCTGGTACACCGACCTGCGGCGACCTTTTTCGTGCGCGCCATTGGCGATTCGATGGTCAACGCCGGCATCCGCCCGGGCGACGTCCTGGTAGTCGACCGCAGTCTTGAAGCCACGGACCGCGCGGTGGTCATCGCGGCCGTCAACGGCGAATTAACCGTGAAGCTCCTCCGCCGCGACCAGCATGGTGTGCGGCTCGAAGCCGCCAATCCAGCCTATCGGCCCATCGTCCTGCAGGACGACATGGATACGCGTATCTTCGGCGTTGTCACGGCAGTCATCCACCAGTTCGTCAGAACCTGAATCCAAGCGCGTGCAGCATGATTGGCCTCGTCGACGGCAACAACTTTTTTGTGTCCTGTGAACGAATTTTTGATCCGTCGCTGGAGGGCAGGCCCGTGGCAGTGCTGTCCAACAACGACGGCTGCGTCATTTCCCGCTCCCAGGAGTTCAAAAATCTGCAGATTCCCATGGGCACGCCCTATTTTCAGCTGCGTGAAGCCGAAAAATACTACGGGCTGATCTTCCGCTCCAGCAATTACGAACTCTATGGCGACATCTCGCGCCGCATCATTGCCGTCCTGCAGGAATTTGCCCAGGATGTCGAGCAGTACTCCATTGACGAGGCGTTTGTACAGGTGCCGATAGACGACCTTGAGGAATGCTACCGCTTTGGGCTATTTCTGCGTCAGCGAGTGCTGCGCTGGGTTGGCATTCCCTGCGGTATTGGCTTTGCCAAGACCAAAACCCTGGCCAAAATCGCCAACCACATCGGCAAAAAACGCCCTGACGGTGTCTTCGTCATGCCCGACGACCCCTCGGCTGTTCTGGCCACGGTGCCGGTGGACGAGGTCTGGGGCGTCGGCAGACGCCTGGCACCAAAGCTGGAACGGCTGGGCATCCGCAATGCCCAACAACTGGCGGAAAAAGACGACGAGTTTCTCCTGAAGCGCTTCAGCATCATGCTCGCCCGCACGGCGTTGGAACTTCTCGGCATACCAGCTGTCGCTGCGGACACTCTCCACGACATCGCCCAGAGCGTGACCTGCTCACGCTCCTTCGGCCACCCCGTCGTGGATTTTACCGATCTGGCCGAATCCGTTGCGCACTACGCAGCGCAGGCCGCTGAGCATCTACGGCGCGACGGGCTCGTTGCCGCCGGCGCCAACGTGTACTTCCAGTACCACCCCGAACCAGGCCCGCCGCCCCGCGATGGCGGCTTCACCGGTACGACGCTGACCTTCCCAACACCGACCGCCAGCACCGGGGATATCATCAAAGCCATTTCACCCAAGCTGCCCGCCATGTTCATCCCCGGCCGCCGCTACAAGAAGAGCGGCGTGGTCTTCTTCGGCCTGGAAAGCACCAGCCACCAACAGCTACAACTTTTCAGCAGCCATCAGGACGACTCCCGCAAAGAACGCCTAGCCACCGCCATGGACAACATCAACCGCCACTACGGCCGTGGCACACTCTTCAATCTCGCCGAGGGCATCAGTCGCCCTTGGAGCATGAAACGCGAACGCCTCACCCCGAGTTACACCACCAACTGGGAACAGCTCCTGCAAGTGAAGTAAGCTGCCAGAACAACCACGGCCACACGGCCTTGGCGCGGCGTTGGCGTGCAGCCTCAGCCGTCGTCCAGAGGGCAGTCAGGGCAAAACTCGCGGCGGCCGCAGTCGCCACAGTGGGCGCCGCGCCAGACGCGATCAAACTGCTCGGCCAACGGTGTCAAGATGGCCGGTTCGTCGCTAATGATGCCATTCTCGAAGTTGCGCCGCCGCACACTTTTGGCGCCCATGCCGGCGCCGGTCAGATTGGCGCTGCCCATGTAGGCGATGCGGCCGTCGCTGATCACGCATTTGAAATGCACGCGTGGACAGAGCACCCGCTCCAGGCCCGCCCATAGACCCGGGTAGCGATCAAAGTCCTGACGAAAATTCGGCCCGGGTTCTTTCGCGTGGATGAGCCGCAGCTCGACGCCGCGATCCAACAGCGACGCCAGCACGGCCAGAAAAGGTACCATATCCCGCCGGCTCGCACCGGATGACGACACGTAGAGATCCTTGAGGTCCGCCGTCGCCAGCCAAAGCCGCCGCCGGCTCTGCGGAACCATCCCGCAGATGACCTTCTCATAGATGTCGCTGTCAGCAATGAACTCAAGCACGGCGGCTCCCTGGCGCTGAATGTGGCTGGCGACTCACAACACTAGTAACGCCAAAAATGTAGCGCCCGAAAACACGTTGTCGCACGCTTGTGGAGATGAGAAGTGCCGCGAGCCTCGGAAAGCCTCTATCCAGAGCACTCTGTAATCGGTCACCCATTGATAATGTCGGCCAGACATGCCGCCGATGTCAATCCCAGGTAAGCAAGTGAGTTCCATTGCCCCTTTTGCCCCAGTCAGCTTCGCCGACTGGGGCAAAAGGGGCCGAGGAACACCAGCAAATATGGCGCGTTACCCAGGGCGGCGCGCGCCTTCGGCGCCGCTTGCCCTGGGCTGGTATGTTTCGCGCCTTCAGCGCTTCTGCCGCTTCGCGGCAATAAAATGCAGATCGGCCAAGTTCGGCCCGGAGGGCCGTACCATGCATAACCCCTGGTGAGGCGCCCGGAGGGCGCCGCAACCAGGGGTGTGACAATAACTTGGAATTGCGCCTGGAGGGCGCCACATTGGCTTGGCACGTCTCGTCGTACCGCGCCAGAGAGGCAAGGTGTGCATCTACTATCAATGGCTGACCGAATACAGCACTCTCTACTTTTCGCGTCGCCGCGGCCGTCGTGGTGCAGTCCTGGCGTTACATTAAAGCGCACGACCGTCCGCATTAAGCAGAAAATTCCGCCGTTATCCACTCAGGTCCAATCATGATCCAAATCAGCAGCGTTCAGAATCCCAAGATCAAGCAGATCGTCAAGTGGCGTGATCGCCGTGATCGCGACCGCGATCAGAAGGTGCTGGTTGAAGGCTATCGTGCCCTCACCCGCGCTATCGCCGGCAATTACCCCATTGACGAACTCTACGTCTGCCCCGAGCTCTTCCAGGGCGAGAACGAAGGCGCGCTGATCGCCGAACTTGAGCAGCGTGGGGCGACAATCTACGACGTCACGGCGCCGGCCTTCCACAAAATGGCCTACCGCGACAGACCCGAAGGGCTCCTTGGCATCGGTCCGCAACGACATCGCGGACTCACAGACCTCGAGGCGATAGTCCCCAGCGACCGGCCGGAATTTTACCTGGTTTGCGAACAAATCGAAAAGCCCGGCAATCTTGGCACCATCCTGCGTTCGGCAGATGCGGCTGGGGTGAGCGCCATCATTCTCTGCGATTCGCGCACAGACCTCTTCAACCCCAACGTCGTGCGCGCCAGCACCGGCAATCTCTTTACCATGCCCATTGCGGAAACGACGTCGGCGGCTGCCGCCGCGTGGCTAAAGCAACGCGGCGTCAGCGTCATTGCGTCGTCGCCCCACGTCGACACGATCTACACCGCCGTGGCCATGACCGGGCCAGTCGCCATCGTCGTCGGCGCCGAGGAATTCGGCCTCAGCGACTTCTGGCTGCAGGCCGCCGATGTTTGCGCCAGGCTGCCCATGATGGGCGAGGCCGACTCACTCAACGTCGCCACCGCCACGACCATCATGCTCTACGAAGTCCTCCGCCAACGCCTCGCCGCCGGCGCCGTCAGCGACACCGGCGCCGTACCCGACAGCGCCGACTGCTGACGACGGCCAACCGAAGCGACAATGCCGCAACTTGGGCCGGCAATGGCCGTTGGCTTCTTGCCATCTCGATAAACCGAGCCGGCCACCCATCGCACTCCGAATCAGTCACCCTGATCTTGCTGTTGCAGGTAGTCGAGAGCGTCGATGGCGTGGGTATTGCCAAGTTTGGCGCCCTTTTGTAGCCATTTTACGGCGGCATGGCGGTCAACGCAGTTGCTGTCGGGATCATCGAGCCCGAGGCAGATGCAGCCCATCTTCATGCAGAAGTTTCCGTAGTGTTTTTCCGCCTGTTCCGAGCCTTTGGCGCAAGCTGACTGGTACCACTTTTCGGCTTCTTCAGGATCAAAATCAACGCCGGCGCCGCAGCAGAACATGTCGGCCAATTCGCATTGGGCGGCCGCATCACCTTTTTCGGCGCGTTCACGAAAAGTCGCTGCGGCTTTTTTGAACCACATGTTGGCCATGGCGTCATCCTGCCCGACGCCTTTGCCGTCTTCGTAGAGGCACGCCAGATCACGCTGGGCGTAGGGGTTGCCACCGTTGGCAAGGCGTTGATTCTGAATGGCGGCCTTACTATACCAGAACTCGGCCAGCGCCATATCGGGCGTACCACAATGGCCGGACTCATACAGCTGGGCCAGACTGACTTGAGCTGCAACATTATCCGCATTAGCGGCGACGCTGTACCACCCGATCGCCAACCGGCAGCTTTCTTCAGTGACCTCTTTGCGCCATTCGTAATCAGCTCCACGCCGAATCGCGTAGTCACAGAGCATGTCGACGGCGTCAAAATTGTGGATTTTGCCAGCGTGGTCGATCCAAGTAGCGACTTGCAGCGGCGTCATGCCCGTCACGCGGTCGTGATCCAGCAGCAGGAGCGCCAGGTCGGTGAAAGCCATGAAATTGCCCGCCTCACCGGCTTTGGCGAACCACTCAGCAGCCTTGGCGTAGTCCTTGGCCGTGCCTTGGCCAAAGAGGTAGCACTGCGCCAGGCTGTGCGCGGCATCGCCTTCGGGATCGTCATGCTGCGCCTTGAACAAGAAGCCGCGGAAGGACTCCTCAAACCACTTTGCCGCCAACGCTGTATCGGCCTCGACGCCCTCGCCCCGTTCGTAGCGCAAAGCCAGGAGTAATTGTGCGTCGGCATCGCCATTTTGGGCCAGTTCTTCCTCGTCATGCAGCCGGTGTTTCTCCCAATAACGCTGCCGTTCCTGCTCCTCTGCCGTCAGTGAGCCATCGGGATAGTCGTGCATTGCCATGACCTCCGCTGCCTCGGGATGCCCCAGTTGCGCAGCCAAGTCGAACCAACGCCGCGAGCGAGACTGATCCTTTTCAACTCCGTGCCCCATCAAGTAGCGCACACCCAGCGAGTAGATGTATTGCAAAACGAGTGGAGAGCCCCATTCGGCCGCCAGCCGGAACCACTTCACGGCTTCGCTGTCGCTTTGTGGCAGTTCCTCGCCCTCCCAACAGAATACGCCCATTTCGTAGGCCGCATCGGCGTGGCCGGCCTCGGCGGCGGCACGCAGGCAGGCGATGGCGCGAACGCCATCGTTCGGCCGCCCCCAGCCCGTCAGGTAAAGCAAAGCCATTCTGAACAAGCCCTCGGTATCCTGCCGGTTTTCGTAGTGGTCCGCGCATTCCCGGCACCATTCCCGCGCCAAGTCATGGTCGGGATGGTGATAACTGGAGAAAAAAAGCAAGGCGATTTCAAAAAGCCGATCGGCATCACCGGCGGCGGCCTGCTCCCAGCTTTGGCGCAGACCACTGCGCAAGCACTCGCGCTCATTGCCCGCGTCGGCGCCGACTTCCAACCAGTGCTCGCAATAACGAGCCAACAAATCGCAAGTTAGACGGTCTTCAAGAGTGACGGCCACGCAGAGCATGCCCTTAATCGGTGCGGGCCGTTGGGCCTCGACCCGCTTCATCTCGTCCCTGAAACGCAATGCCAGGCGCAAAGCCCGACGCAACGAAAATTTCTTTGCCGGCGACCATTTGTTCATCCGTGTCCTCCTCGCTTACGTAGGTCATCAATGCGGTCCCGACACCTGCCGGAATCCGCTATCACACTAGCGGGAAAAACGCATATTTTCAATTCGTAATTATATGAATGACAGTAAATTATGACTTGTCATGAAATGGACGTTCTTTGGTATTTTGCACGCGCTCTTTACCGTGATTGCGGATGCTTTCGTTCTCCGACAGGTGCCATTGCCCACCAAGCAGTCCAGAGCAGTCGTTTACCGTAGGGGCGGACCTATGTGTCCGCCCCAGTCGAGAGCAATCAAGAGCAGTCGCTAACGCATCCGTTTATTCAATGACTCCTATGAAAGCCGCTGCCGCAAAGGGATGCGTGCGTCGATTACTGTCGATTGCTGTCGATTGCTGTCGATTGCTGTCGATTGCTATCGATTGCTGTCGATTGCTATCGATTGCTATCGATTGCTATCGATTGCTGTCGATTGCTGTCGATTGCTGTCGATTGCTGTCGATTGCTGTCGATTGCTATCGATTACTGTCGATTGCTGTCGATTGCTGTCGATTACTCCTATGAAACCCGCAGTCGCAAAGGTCGGCGGAAATCAAGATCGGGTGGCTGGGCAGCGACTGGTCGTGGGTTTCCTGCAACTTGTCCCCGGTGTTTTCCCCACCGGGTCCCCACCGGGGTGCTTACTGATCGTTCGCGAGTCAGCATTGCAAAGGGTACGGCTCCGGGTATGGTATTGCGCTTGTTTTTCAGCAGTAGCCTGCAATTATCACTTCGTTGATCCGGGACTTACCGGCAAACAAATCCAAACACGGGTCATATCATGGCAAGCATCAACACCGTTACCGGCCCCATTCCTGCCAGCGCTCTTGGCGTTACCCTCATGCACGAGCACATCATCTGCTCCTCGCCAGTCATGATGAGTGAATTCGGCGACAAGTGGTTCGACCGCGAAGCGGTGGTCGAACTGGCCAGCAGTAAAGTCCGACAGGCAAAGGAGCGCCAAGGCGTGCAGAGCATTGTCGATGCCACGCCACTCAATCTGGCGCGGGATATCCCACTGCTTGCCGAGGTATCACGCCGCAGCGGCGTGAATATCATCGCTGCCACCGGCATGTACTATCTCGATGACTTCGCCTTCTGGAAGGTCTCACCAGAGATCATGGCAGAGTACTTTGTGGAAGAATGCCGCACGGGCATCCGCGATAGCAACATCTGCCCCGGTATGCTCAAATGCGCGGTAGAGGCTCCACAGATCAACGGCACCAACCGCAGCTATCTGGAGATTATGGCCATTGTGCAAAAGGCCACAGGCCTGCCGATCATCGCCCATTCGCACTCGGCTTCCCGCAATGGCCTGCCCATGATGGACTTTTTCAGCGAGCGCGGGGTGGACCCCGCGCGGGTCATCATCGGGCACTGCCTGGACAGCTGCGACGCCGGCTACGTCCGCGAGCTCTTGGCGAGAGGCTGCTACGTGGGCTGTGATCGGATCTATCGTCATGACGGCAGTCTGCCCAGGCGCATAGAGGTCATGGCCCAGCTGCTCAAGGATGGCTGGGCGCGGCGCATGGTGCTGTCGCATGATTTCATCTGCTACGCGAATCACCTCAACCGCCGGCAACGGGCAGCTTCACTGCCGGCATCGTCAGTCCACGACGACCCGCTGGGCCTCTGCGTGGTGCACGACCTGGTCATACCCGCCTTGCTGGCTCGTGGCGCCACAATGGACGACATTGAGCAGATGACCCGGCGCAATCCGTCGGCGCTGCTGGCCATGCAGGCGTAAGGCAGCAGCGGTGACCGTCGCTCAATGCTCGTCGTAGAGGTACTCGCCACGCGGGAAGATTGCCGGCACCACGACCAGGAACATGGCGGCGAAGGCAATCGCCACGGCGTAGAGCAGAAATAAGCTCTGGTAGTGGCAGACATGCATGCTGCCGATATACCAACTCGGCGCCAAAATGCCCGACCCCAGCAACAGCGACGAAAAGAGGCGCGACAGGCCTGAGCCGCTGGAGTAAAAGGTCACGCAAAAGGCCATGGCCATCGCCTTGTTGCCGGGTGTAGCCAAAGCTAGCATCTCGTAGGTCGTGGCAATGGACGCCATCGCGAAGGTGACGCTGTAAAGCAGCAGCAGCAGCGTCACCAACGCAAAAGTGACCGGGCGCCCTTCGCTGATGAAAAACAGGCCCCCGTTCACAAACGCATAGGTAATGTGGATGAATAGCAGGGTGTTCTTGATGCCCCAGCGCTTAATCACCCAACCGGCAACCAGTGACCCCAACAGCATGCCCACCAAAGTCACCGCTGAAATCATCACAATGACGTTATCAGGCGCTATCAAATACTTCTTGAGATAAATCGTCGTCAGGGGCAAGGTCCCGTACGCCGCCAGATTAAGTACGAAAAGATATACCGAGAATCCCACTAGAGGCTTGTTGACCAGTGCCTGACGCAAGCCATCGGCAAAACCAAAACTGTCCTTGCGCTGGGCCACGAATTCCGGTATGGCGGCAATGAAATAAATGCGGCCGGCAAAAACCAGCGCTCCGCACAGCAGCACGACCTGCAGTTTCCACAAGGGCGGCTCTTTGCCGATGAATAACCCCGCCAAAAACAAAAATGTGGCGGCCGACAGCTGCCAGGAGAAACGCATGGTGCTCAAATATGGCCCGCGGCGTTCTTTGCTGAGAAAGGTGTCAAGCAGCGGAAACCACCCCGCCACATAGGCCGTGTGTAGCACCGAAAATATCAACAGCAGGCCGATCAACATGACTACCGGCACCGAGCCACTGCCAAAAAACGGCGTGAAGACCACCAGGATGTAGGCGATGACGCTCAAGAAGCAGGAGCGGATGATTAGCCGACGATAGCCCATGCGCTCCGCCAACCACGCCATCAGGATCACGCACAGACCATTGAATAGCGGCATCAATGATGTCGTCAACATGGAAAACATGTCGCCAGCACCGATCATCTGGGCAAACAGAATGATGATGGCGCTGTCGGTCAAGGTGACATCGCCCATGGCCCCAAATACCGCCGAGCCTGTTGCCTTGTGCTCAGCGCGGCGCCGCAAAGCCGGCGTTGGCACAACCGGCGCGCTGTTCAGATTGAACATGTCGTAACTCCATGAATGAATAATAGGACACGGGATGATCAAGCCGTGAATGTGCTACAGCGGCAGCCTTTTACAAGCAGGCAACATCGCATTTCGTTCGCCCCGTTCCCGCGATTGCCAAGCAGGCAAGACGTGGTAGTGTATTGGCTTTCACATTTCCGCGCTCATATCAGCTGGAGGACCATGGACACGCGTTTGGCAACAAGCATTACCTATTTATCGGACATGATACGCATCGATAGCCGCAACACCCTCGCGCTTGCCGCGCCAGGCCTCCGGGAAGCGAATGAAGAGGACATGGCAGACTACCTGACCGGCAAGCTGGATGCACTGGGATTCAGTGTCGCGCGGCAGTACCCGGCGCCGAATCGCCCCAATCTGATTGCCAGACATCACGTTGACGACAGTTTGCCCACACTGGCCTTCAATGCCCACATGGACACGGTCGGCACCGCCGGCATGAGCATAGATCCCTTCGATCCGCAAATCCGCGACGGGCGCCTGTACGGCCGCGGCTCCTGCGATACCAAGGGCAGCCTTGCTGCCATGCTCACCGCCTGCGAAACGCTCATTGCCACCAAGACGCCTATTAACTTGCTCTACATCGCCACCTGTGCCGAAGAAACCGGCTGCCAGGGCTCGGCTTTGCTCGACCTCAGTGGCTACACGGTCGACGGCGTCATTGTTGGCGAACCGACGCGTAATCATCTGGTGGTCGCTCACAAATGCCACGCCACCGTTGAGCTCCATTGCCACGGCAAGGCCGCTCACGGCTCGCGGCCGCATTTGGGCGACAACGCCATCTACAAGGCCGGACATTTGCTCAACTACCTCGAAACGGTCACCATCCCTGAGCTGGCACGCATCAAGGACGAGGTATTCCGCGACGGCTGCACGCTATCCGTCGGCATCATCACCGGCGGCGTCAAGAACAATATCGTGCCGGATTTCTGTCGGCTGGTTTGCGATTTTCGCCTGGTGCCATGCGTCACTGCGCCCAATGAGTTCTTTGCGGATATGACCGCGCGCGCATCGGCAGCGCTGGGTTTCACAGTGGAATTACAGGTGGTGGACATCTCGC
>JAQWBY010000514.1 GCA_028706165.1 Lentisphaeria bacterium
TATTGCCGCAGACGATCGCCAGGACGGCCCGACAGCAGCATGAACTCACTGTAGTTGCAGTTGGCGCGAAGCCGATAGCGCACGGTGCCATCGTCATTGAGCTCCTGACCATGGCGGATCTCAATCGCATCGCCGCGACGCCCCGTCGCCTGAAATACCAGCGTGCCCACGTACATCGCGCCAAAATCAATGAACAGCCGACCATCCGCGCGGCGCTCAAGCACCTGTGGGCGAATGTCCTCGTACACCAGCGGCGATAGCGAGTAGGGAAACAACACGTAATCCGGCTTTGGCACCAGGCGCGCCTGCCCCCACTGCGAGTCGTCGAAATCCACCTGCTCGAAATCCGCCTCGGCGGCCCCGGCGTCGTAGCGTTCGAGGAATTGGGTATCGTAGCCGGCCGTGCCCACGTCGCTATAGCCGCTATGCGGCTGGCAGCGGAACTGCTCGTCGCTGGGCACCAGCACCCGGCCGTCGATGACGACATCGCAGAGGAAGCCGTGGCGATTGTCGCCACTGACCCACACGCGATTGATCAGGCCCTGGTAGTAACTGTGCACAGCCAGCACATTCCGCCCGGGCCGCACATACGGCGCGATGTCAATCGCGTGATACAAATAGTGCCCCGGATACCCCGGCGCCGGCCCCTGCCCAACGAACTGGCCATTGACATACACTTTCGCGTAGTCGTCCGCACTGAAAAACAACAACGCCGAACCCGGCTGCGCCGCCAGCGCAAAATCCCGCCGAAAAAGTATGTGCCGGTTGCGTACGCGATTCTCAATGCGCGCCCGCGCCGCACGATCCAACTGACGGTGGAAGACATTCTGCCGCAGCAAGGGCAAGAATTCACCGGCGGTAATCCACGTGCCGGTAAAACGATGTTCGGGAGTGCCCTGCATAAACGACGGCGGAGGACAATGCTGCTCTATCATGGCTGGCTTGCACATTCCTGGGTAAAAGATGAATGTCGGTTGGCTGAAATTCCTCATGGACGAGTAATCGGTCACCCATTGATAATGGCAGCCAAACCTGCCGCCGATGTCAATCCCAGGTAAGCAAGTGAGTTCCATTGCCCCTTTTGCCCCAGTCAGCTTCGCCGACTGGGGCAAAAGGGGCCGAGGAACACGAACATGGTCGCCGTTGTACCCAGGGCGGCGCACGCTTTCAGCGTGCTTGCCCTGGGCTGATATGTTTCGCGCTTTCAGCGCTTCTGCCGCTTCGCGGCCAGGGAAACGAGCACGTTTGAGTCAGCCAGAAGCTCTATGGCTCAATTATCAATGGGTGACCGATTACATGGACGAGGTAAAAAACTACCCCGGCGAGGTGACTTTTGCAACCGTCATAGTTAAATTGCCCGCGAGAATGCCACCCGACCCAATCTTCCTTCCCACGCCTTCCCACGCCTTCCACCGCCTTCCCTGACGCCTTCCACCGCCTTCGCACGCCTTCGCACGCCTTCCACCGCCTTCCCTAACGCCTTCCACCGCCCTCGCAAACACAATCCCAATCCCAATCCCAATCCCAATCCCCTCCCCCTCGCAAACACAACTATGCGTTAAGGCCCGGCCATGATGCGTTGTCCCGATTGCCACATTGCCATGGTGAAGAAGATGATCGCGGGCGGCGGCGTATTCTGGGTCTGTCCGGAGTGCGACGGCCGGGCGGCGACCCTGCCCCTATTGCGGCGGCTGATTGCGCCGGCATTTATCCGCGCGCTATGGCAGCAGGCCAGTACTGAAGGGCACCCGGCGCGACGTGCCTGCCCATGCTGTGAGGGCCGCATGAAGGAAATCAGCGGCGAAACGCCGGGCGGCACAGTATTCCTCGACATCTGTCCGTCTTGCCAGCTGCTGTGGTTTGATCCCGGCGAGCTGGCCACGCTGCCGAAAGTGCCACCGCCGGCAGCCGAACCCGAGCTCCCGCAGGAGGCCCGCGAACGTCTGGCGATGCTTAAGGTCGAAGAAATGCGCGAGCGCGCTCAAGCCGCCGAAGGCATAGGCGGCGATACCGCGCCCAGCGAATGGTGGCAGTGGCTGCCCGGCCTCCTCGGCCTGCCTGTGGAGATCGACCAGGGCGCCATCACGCAGCGGCCATGGTGCACTTGGATTCTAGGCGCGCTCATTTTAGGGCTGTCAATCCTCGGCTTTTACGATCATGAGAACGCTGTGCAGACCTTTGGGATGATTCCGGCGCAGGCAGGGCGCTATTACGGCCTGACCCTACTGAGCTCGTTCTTCCTACACGGCAGCGTTGTCCACCTACTGTCAAACCTCTATTTCTTCATGACTTTCGCCGACAACATCGAGGACTTCCTGGGGAAACGTCGCTTCCTGTTGCTGCTGCTCGCCGCGACGGTGTCCGGCGATCTCCTGCATATCCTCGGCAATCCGCAATCGCCCATTCCCTGCATCGGCGCCAGCGGCGGCATCTCGGGCCTACTGGCGTTTTACGCCCTGCAGTTTCCGCGTTGCCGCCTGGGCTTTTTCATGCCCCGGCGAGCCTTTGCCGGCGGCTGGTTCCGCCTGCCGGTATGGCTGTGGTTTGGCGGCTGGGCGGCCATGCAATGCGTCGGCGCATGGTCACAACTCCACGGCATCAGCACGGTGTCGGCCTTGGCCCATCTCGGCGGCGCCGCCGCCGGCGCTCTCTTCTGGCTCTGGG
>JAQWBY010000515.1 GCA_028706165.1 Lentisphaeria bacterium
GCCGCCATTATCAATGGGTGACCGATTACGTGGACTGATTGCGCGAGCAGCGGCTGGAAGCCGCTGCCACTCTGGGGGCGCTGCCGGATATACATCGCAGCCAGCTGCTGTTACTCTCTCTGATGCCACGGTCATTGGCTTTACGGTTCGGGGGTGATAGCGAAGATGCAGCTGCTGTCCTGGGTGAAGGGCCAGGTGAAGCGGCTGACGGGTTTATCGCTGACGACGGTGTTGCTGTAGAGTTCGCGGACGCGGCCGGGGGTTGGCAGGGCGATGCTGCGTTCGCCGGCGTCGTGGACGGTGATAGCGACGAGGCTCTTGCTGGCCCAGACGACGTCCTCGCTGGCGATGTAGCTGTGAGCGCCGGCCAGATCGCCGAGTGTGCGCCAGAAGGCGGCTGGGAGCTGTGGCTGGGCGCAATAGACGGCGGTCCAGGTCGGGAAGCGCTTGCTGACCACGGCGGGGCGGCCGTCGGCGTAAGTGGCCAGGACGACGGCGTCGGGATCGTCGGGGAGCAGCGCGGGATTCTGGACGTAGGATTCGGCGCCGAAGGACTGGCCGGCGAGGCCGTCCGTGAGGCCTTGGGCGCTACGGAACGTGACGGCGCCCTTGGCGGGCTGTTCGTGTCTGCGGATGCGGATACCGGTGAAGTCCTGCATGCGTTCGGGGTTGAAGACGCCGTCGCTGTAGAGGCCAGCGCCGTTGAGGAAGACGATGACGCGGCCGTCGCTCTTGAGTTGATCCAGGTCGGCGCGTTGTTTGGCGGAGGGTGCGAAACTGCAGGCCATGATCAGCAGGCGCTGCCTTTGCAGGGCGGCGAGGTCGCTGGCCAGGAAATGCGCCACGGGGCGGCCGCCGCGATGGAGCGTCGGCAGGCGCCGGATGAGCTGTTCGGCGCCGAGGGGATCGGCCACTTTCAGGTAGCAGAGACTGTCGGGGTCGACGACCAGCGCGACTTGCTCGGCTGGGCTGCGGTCCAGGCGCTGGACATCGCGGGCGACGCCGCCCTGGCGGTGCAGGGCCGCGAGGAGGTCCGGGTGGTCATAGCGATTGGCACCGACATCGAACCACCACTGGGCGACGCCGTTGCCGATGACGCAGGCGAGTTCCTTGTCCTGCTGGATGATGTCGCCGGGCACATCATTGGCTCGGCCCCAGGTGCCGGGTTTGCCGGGTGAGAGGGAGGTGCGCACATCGTTTTCATTGAACCAGAGTTTGCCGTGGAGTTTGACGCTGTCGACCAGTGACATGAAATGGCAGGTGCCCAGGCCGCCATGCTGGCGGAAGGCGTAGCTGGTCGGGCTGCAGACGAAATCGATATTGGGGTCGTTGAGGACTTTTTCCAGGCCGAGATGGCCGGCGTTCTGCTGGCGTTGCTCGCCGCAGAGCTGGAGGAGATAGCCGTAGAAGACGCCGACGGTCTTCTGGTTGCGGGTGATCTTCTTGACGGCGCTGGCGAAGTAGCTGAGGGTATCGGCTACGAGCCAGGAGTTATAGGTGTAGAAATCGACGACCTGCTGTTCCTGGCGCGGGTCGCGGAAGGAACCAATCGCGGTTGTGTTGCGTTGGGCGTAGGTGGGCAGCTCGGCGTTGGTGAGGGTGACGGCCGGGTTGTCCCAGGCCTTTTGCAGGGCTTGGTCGCTGCCGTATTTGTTGCTCAGCCATTGGCGGAAATAGGCGAGATTGGCGGGTGAGTAATCGACCCACTGGTGTTCGTTGGCGCCCCACATCATCCATTCCTCGGTGGTGCCGGAGGCGAGGTGGTAGCCGATGAAATTGTCGGCGTAAGGTGATGACTCGATGTACTCGATGAGCTTGGCGAGGCCTTTCACCGTGTCTTCTCGCCAGATGCGCGACGACCAGCTTGGCGTGGGTTTTTCGCCGCGGTGGATGAACAGCTCGCGGGTGCCGTCGGGCTTCTCGTAGACCACCAGTTCGTCGGGGTGTTTCTCGCTCCACCAAGCGGGTGCGTGGAGGTAGAGGCGGGGGAAGATATGGGCGTCGGGATTGGCGTCGAGGACCATCTGCACGCGCTGATCAAGCTGGCTGAAGTCGTAGACGTCTTCGCCGAGCCAGGACAGTTTGGACAGATTGTAGCCGCTGTCGGTGGGGGTGCCGCAGATGGTAAAGAGGTCCACGCCGGCACTGGTGAAGGCGGCGAATTTTTCCGGTTCGGGCCGGTATGCGGCGCAGGCCATGCCGTTGTGGGGCTGGTCGTTGATGAAAAGGGTTGGCACGCCGTTGTGAGGGGCAACATGCGCGCGGCTGCGCTGGGCTTTGCCGGGGCGCTGCTGGATGGCGATGCGCTGCAGGTTGTGACTGGCGAAGGCGCGCTGATCGTCGCCGGCATCGCCTTCAATGAAGACAGTTAGATCGTAGGTGTTGCTGCGGATGTATTTGGGGATGACCATGGCTTCGGGCATGCTGACCAGGTAGGACAGCGGGTCGTCGGCATTTGGCTGCAGGGCCAGATTGACGCGGGCAAAGGTGGCGTTGCCGCTGCTGAGCCGGAGTGAGCCCAGGGGCTTGCGCAGGGGGGTGCTCAAGCGCACGGTGAAGGGGGCCGTGCTGATGCTGTCGTCTGCGCGGCCCTGCGCCGGCAGTTCGTGGGTGCCGACGCTGCTGACGGCCACGTTGAAATCTTCCAGGGCAA
>JAQWBY010000516.1 GCA_028706165.1 Lentisphaeria bacterium
ATAACGCCGTTTGGGAGATTATTTCGCAAATGGCACTATACTAACGGACCCGTTGCGCATAGCGCAGTATGGCGCCGGTGCGAGACCGCCACTAATCTTTCAGGACAGGGGCTGGCTGGGCAGTGAACGCAGTCTACAATGGCATTGACACGATCCGTGATTACCGCGCGCTGCTGAGCGACCGGCGTTTGGGCGTCATCAGCAACCCGTCGGGCGTTGACCGGGGCCTGACGGCGTCCATAGACATCATCGCCAAGGATTTCCGGTTGGCGGCGCTGTTTGCGCCGGAGCACGGCATACGCGGCGATCGCCAGGCCGGCCAGGCCATCGCCGACGACATCGACGAGGCGTTGCAGGTGCCGGTGTACAGCCTCCACGGTCAGCGCAAAAGGATTGATCCCGCGCAGCTGTCGGATATTGATTTATTGGTTTACGACTTGCAGGATGTTGGCGCGCGTTTTTACACCTACCTGTACACACTAAGCTACGCGATGGAAGACTGCGCGCGGCAAGGCGTGCCGTTGTTGGTCCTCGACCGGGTCAATCCCCTGGGCAGCGCGGTGGTGGAAGGGCCGCTGCTGCGTGATCAGTACCGGTCTTTTGTGGGCATGTATCCGATGCCTGTGCGCTACGGGTTGACCGTGGGCGAGTACGCGCGCTGGATCAATGTCGAGTTCGGCAAAGGCTGCGAACTTCACGTCGTTCCCTGCCGCAACTATCGGCGCCGCATGAATTTTTCGGCCTGCAGTTTGCCGTGGGTGCCGCCATCGCCTAATATCCCGACGCCCGACAGCGCCTTGCTCTATATCGGCACCTGCATCTTCGAGGGCACGAATGTTTCCGAAGGCCGCGGCACGACTAGGCCTTTCGAGCAGATCGGCGCGCCCTTTATCGACGCTCGGCGCCTGCAGGAACGCCTGGCGCAGCACGAGCTACCCGGCCTCATCTGGCGGGCGACGTATTTCATTCCAACCAGTGGCAAGTACGCTGGCGAGCTCTGTCATGGCGTGCAAGCCCACATCAGCGACAGCGAGGTTCTGCGGCCTTTCTGCGCCGGGATGTGGCTCCTCCACGAAATCCGCGAGCAGTGCCGCGATTTTGCCTGGACGGCGCCGGAGCACGCCGATCGGCTCTTCGGCGATGACGCGCTGCGCAGCGGTCGCGAGGACATCCCGGCGATAATGACGCGAGCCGCTCGCGAAAGTGAGGACTTCCGCGAGCGTTCGCGGCCGTATTGGCTCTACGGCGATTGATCGCGGTGCGGTCATCTTTTTCCCATCAACACATGGAAGTACGGCGGCGCATCATCCTTGCCGCCGGCAAAGTAAGCAAGAATAGCCTGGCATGATCATTGACGGCCCCCTCTCGGTTGAGCGCCAGCGGCGCTCCCAGCAATACTACAATCTGTTCAATCTCCTGAACGGCTTTTCCTACATGTGCCTGGGTGACACGGTTATCATCCTGCTGGCGCTCAATCTAGGCTGCGCTGATCAAGTGGTGTCAACGCTTGGGTCTATGCTTTTCGCCAGTTTTTTGGTGCTGCCGGTTGGCAAAATCGTCGCCGCGCGGGTTGGTGCGGTGCGTTGCCAGAGCATCTTTTGGATATTGCGCAATTGTGCCGCGCTGGTCGTGGCCTCGTCGGTGCCGGTGACCTATCTGGGCCATCCAGAGTTGGCGACGACGCTGCTGCTGGGCGGGGCCTTTCTCTTCTACGGTTGTCGAGCGGCTGGCGTGGTGATGATACAGCCCTTGCTTGGGGACATTGCCTCGGAGTCAGAACGGCCGGTGTTCATCGCCACCAACGCGACGTTGTTCAGCATCGCGTCCTTTGTGGCTATGCTTGGCATCATTGCGCTGCTGCATATCCACGAGGATGGCTGGAGCCTGATGGCCGTGGTGATGGTGGGATCGGCCTTTGGCCTGACGTCGACGCATTTCATCCGCAAGATAGACGAGACTGCAGCACCTCGTGAATCCGCGCGGCGGCCCGTGGTCAGCGAGTTGCGCGTAAGCCTGGCCAATCCCATGTTCATCCGGCAGCTGCTATCCGGTTTTGTGGTCAACCTGGCGGTGATCATGACCGTGCCGACGACCATGCTGACCTTGAAGCGGGGCTACGGCGTGTCGGATCGCAATGCGCTGTTTTTTTCGCTGATCCAGCTGGTCGGGGCGGCCATCATGTCCCGTTTGGTCGGCAGAGTGTCAGGTCGTATCGGCCCCCGCAAAGTGCTGCTCTACTGCTACGGCGCGTTTCTGCTGACTGCCTTGGTCTGGGCTGTTTGTCCCATGCAGCTGCACCCCGTTTTTGTCTGGCTGCCCTTCTTTCTCGTCGGCGGGGCGTATGTGTCTGCAAACAATGCCACTATGCATTATTTTCTGCAGACGATACCGGAAAATAACCGCGTGGTCGCCTCAATCGCTATCAACGTGATAACCGGCGCGCTGGCCGGGCTGGTCGGTATGTTGCTTTCCGGCGCGCTGCTGAACTGGGTCAATGAATACTTTGTCGGCGTCGCGGCCATTCACCGCTACCGCGCGTATTTTATCATCAGTGGCATTATCCTGCTGCCCGGCTTCTTCTGCGTCAAACAACTGCCGCGATTGCCCATTGAAAAAAGACGCCTCAAAATCCGCTGGCAGGATTTGTTCTGA
>JAQWBY010000517.1 GCA_028706165.1 Lentisphaeria bacterium
GGTCCCAGTCGGCGAAGCTGACTGGGGCCAAAGAGGCAATGGAATCTCACCTTTTTTTGTTTGCGCTGTCGCACGCTTTCAGCGTGCCTGGGTATAGTTGTAAACGTAATTATCGAACAGCCCCTTACCGATTTCCCTGGCGCGAGTTGTTTCAACCAAAACAGCCTTTTGTCATCGCGGCATTTCATCGCCGCGAAGCGGCAGAAGCGCCTTTGGCGCTCAAAACAAAAGGCGCAGGGGAGCCGGTTATCAATGACAGACCGATTACTCTTCGGGGCGTGGCCTTGGGTTCCCCCCGTTTGCTGTCAGGTCTTTGTCAAGTTATAGTAGATGATGTCATAATCCCAACGCCGCGGCGGCACTATTACCACCGCGGCTCAACTTTTCTTACTGCATGGCGTCGCCTGCAGAAAGGGCATAAAAATGACTGACGATTTTATCGTTGTAGGTACTGTTTCCGACGATCCGCTGGCGAGCGACGTCGCGCACTACCTCGGTCAGGACACCGAAATTTCCGAACTGATTGCCATCAAGAATTTTACCAATTCGGAGTTTTGCCCGCGTTTTTTGTGTGATGAGAAGGACTTGGACCACATAGGCCAGTCACTTCGTGGCAAGACGGTGATCATCGTGTCATCCTGCAGTGGTGAATTGACGCGGAATGCGCGGGCGATGCGGACCTTTCTGGTGTCGCGGGCGGCGAAAGACAATGGGGCGGACCGGGTGGTACTGGTGGAGCCTGATCTCTTCTACAGCGCCCAGGATCGCGGCCCCAACGTGACGCAGGGCAATGTCACTTTTACGCGCAATGTGCACGACTATAAGAAATTTGACGGTCAGCCCTTTTCGGCCAATCTGTATGCCGACTTGCTGCGCAGCAGCGGTGTCGATGTCGTGCTGACCGTGCACAACCACTCAGTATCGGTGCAGGATCTTTTCAAGCGCAGCTTCAATGGCCACTTTTTCAACCTCACTCCCTCTGAGCTGTACGCCAGTTATCTGGTTGACCATGAGGCCAATATGTACCCGGATGGCCGGGGCTTTGTTCTCTGCGCGCCCGACCGTGGCGCGACGCCCTTCACCGAAGAAGTATTCCAATACATGGACGAGTCGTCCAAATCCCTCCTGGGCTCGCCCAAGCCTTCGTTGTTGATCATGGACAAAGTGCGCAGCGGCGAGCGCAAAGTCGAAATCAGGGCCCATGAAGACAGTCCGACGCGCCTTGAAGACATCGCCGGCCGGGAAGTCGTGGTCTTTGACGACATGGTGCGCACCGGCAACACGATTGTCGAGTGCTGCAAGCGCCTGAAAGAAGCCCAGGCGCGGCGGGTGGTCTTTGTGGTCACGCACTTCAATTCGTCCCCCGAAGTGAAAGAGAACCTGGACAATCCGGCCATCGACGACATCATCACGACCAACACCATTCCGAGCATTCTCAACCGCGATATGCAGGGGCGTTTGCGCCGCAAGATGTTGATTCTCAAGCTTGAGCGTTGGATAGCCAACGCGTTGCGCAAGGACGTTCTGCACTCCACTGAGCCGCAGTACGCCCGCCCCTACACGGTGGACATTTCCCGCAAGAACCCCCGCTGGCGTTCCACCCTTGATCTGCAGGACTGAGTCGCTGCTCGGCTGCATCACGCTCATGCCCGCCGCCAGCACGCAAGGAGGCTGTCAGCATGCGCAGCGTCGTGATCAGGCAGGGCGCCCTTGGCGACTTCATCCTCACCCTGCCCCTGCTCAGAGCCTTGGCGCAGCGCGGCGAGCTCCACCTGGTCACTCCGGCGCGCTACCGGGCCTTGTTGCCGGATGACCTCGCCATCGCGTCCTTCAGCGACAGCGACAGCGCCGCCGCCGCCGCGCTCTTCGCACCGGCCGTGACCTGTCACCCGCAAGCACTCCCAGCACCCTGGGCTGAGTTGCTGCGCGGCGCTGAACTGCATCTTTTCACCCGTGCAGCCATGCTGCCACCAGTCAACTGCTGCAAGCTGATCTGTCACGATCCCCGACCAACAAACCCGCCACACGCGGCGCTGCAATTCCTCCGCAACGCGGGTTGCGAAGCGCCATCGCAGTTGCTTACCACGCCCATGCTGCCGCGCTCGGGCCAGGGCCGAAATGCCCTGTGGATCCATTCCGGCAGCGGCTCCATACACAAAAACATCCCACCGGATTTCTGGGCCGACGCCGCCAAAGAACGCCTGCAGCGCGACACGCTGAACCTCGTGTTGTCTTTCGGTGAAGCCGACATGGACCTGCTTGAGCCCATGCGTGCGGCATGCCAACGCCGACGCTTGCGCTGGCGGGAAGTCATCTGCCCCACGCTGGCAGAGCTAAAATGCGGTTTGCGCGACGACGCTGCGCGTTTCTGGGGTGCTGACACCGGCGTCGCCCACCTCGCCGCCGCCCTCGGCATCCCCTGCGATGTCTGGTTCCGTTGCACCGACCCGGTGATCTGGCGACCGCTGGGCGACGTGAAGGTGCATTTTTACCGCAAATAAATGCAGTCGTCAGTAACCACCCCGGGGGGAAAACACCGGGGACAATTTGCAGGAAACCCACGGCCAGTCGCCGCCCAGCCATTGGACCTTGATTTCCGCCAACCTTTGCGGCAGCGGTTTCATGACAGTTATTGATAATTGAGCCGTAGAG
>JAQWBY010000518.1 GCA_028706165.1 Lentisphaeria bacterium
CGTCACTGAAACGACTACTGCAGTTCCAAAAAACATTGCCCGAATCCACCAGACTCATAAAGCGACTCGCCACCCCCGCATCAGCCGTCACAATCACGTCCGTATGACCCGAACCATGCTCGTTGATATGATCGACCGCCATGTCAAAGTCGTCAACCACCCGCACCGACAGCACGTAGTCCAAATACTCCGTGTCCCAGTCCGCCGCGATCGCTTCTTTTAGAGACGGCACAATGGCCCGACTGCGCTCACAACCGAGCACCCGTACGCCGCGTGCCTGCAAATCGGACACCACCCGCGGCAAAAAGGCCGGCGCCACTGACTGGTGCACCAATAGCGTCTCCAACGCGTTGCACACCGACACGTACTGACACTTGGAATCACATACCACCCGCGACGCCATCGCCAAATCCGCTGCCGCGTCAACATAGACATGGCAGATGCCATCCGCATGCCCCAACACTGGGATGTTCGAATGATCCATGATGTACTTCACAAAGGCATTGGAACCACGGGGAATGATCAGGTCGATGCAGTCGTCCAAAGCAAGCATCTCGTTCACATCCGAACGCGTCTCAAGCAGCTGCAGCCACCCAGACGCTATCCCGGCCGCCGCCGACGCGTCCCGAATCACCGCCGCCAATACCCGGTTGGTGTGCAACGCCTCACTGCCACCCTTGAGCAACGCCGCATTGCCACTCTTCAAACAGAGACTCGAAATCTGCACCAAGGCGTCTGGACGCGATTCGAAAATCACCCCGATCACGCCGATGGGACAAGCTACTTGATACAGCTCCAGGCCCTCGTCCAACTCCGTGGCCCGCAAGGTCGTGCCAACCGGATCGGGCAAACTGAGAAGACTCTCGACGCCCGCAATCACTTCCGCTAATTTCGTTTCGTCAAATTTCAGGCGCTTGAGCAACGGCGCCGCCAAGCCCGACGTCTCCGCCGCCGCCATGTCCTCACGATTCGCCGCTATGATCGCCGCAGCATGCGCCCGTAGCGCATCCGCTACCGCCTGCAAAGCGTCATTTTTCTCTGCGGTTTTCACCGCAGCCAGTTTCACTGCCGCGCTCTTGGCGGCCACCGCCATCAGACGTATATCCATGGGCTGCTCCCAGTGCTGCCCCGCAGGGCCTGCTGCTGCATTCACGCCGACCCGGCCGGCCGACACACAAAAAATACTAAAATATCCCGCTGCAGCCCGTAAATCAACGGCCTCGACCGGTGCCATTGCCGAATTGCCCGCCAGCCATTGCATTTCATTGCCCGCCAATTACAGTTCTAGGCCATCGTCATGCCGTCACATCTTTTTCAGCTTTGGGGAGTCTACCTGCAATGCGTATGATCATGTTTTCCAAGATGCTCAAGGGCAAAAGCATTCCTGAACTGGCCGAGCTAGCCAAGCAGTGGGGCCTTGGCGGCTTCGATCTCTGCGTCCGCCCAGACTACCCCGTGACGCCTGACAACGCCGGCGATAAGCTGCCCGAGGCCGTCGCCTTCTTTCGCCAGCAGGGCCTGGATATCCCCATGGTCACCGGCAACTTCGATCTGCTCGGACCCGACCACCCCACCGCCACACCACTGCTCCGCGCCATGGACAAAGCCGATGTCCGCCTCCTCAAACTCGGCTACTTCCATTTCGACCCAGCAACCATGGACTACCAGCAGGAACTGGCCAAAACCCGCGCCACCCTCCGCGCCTGGGAGCCCCTCGCCAAACAATACGGCGTCAAAATCTGCTACCACACCCACAGCAACAAATGCATGGGCCTCAACGCCGCCGCCCTTGCCCATCTCTTTGCCGACCTCGACCCGGCACTCTTCGGCGCCTACCTCGACCCCGGTCACCAACGCGTCGAAGGCGAAGACTTCGCCGTCGCCCTCGCCATGGTCAAACCATGGCTCAGCATCGTCGCCGTCAAAGACGTGCTCATCGAACGACAAGAAAACAACGGCCACGGCAAAACCGTCAACCGCTGGGTCACCGCCGGCAAAGGCATGGTCGACTGGACTTACGTCTTCGCCTGCCTCAACAAAATCAACTTCCAAGGACCGGTCAGCGTCCATTGCGAATTCAAGGCCGAACCCGATCAGTTCCTCGATCTCGCCCGCCAAGAAGTCGCCTTCTTCCGCAATTTCGCTTGAAACCGACCGGGCCGACAACGCGTCGGCGCACTTCTGTCACGCGCCGCGCCGACCAGCGGCCAGCCACGGACAATCATGCACGACGCACATTCAGCAACCCCCTGCCCTAGGCACGATGCCACGCAACCCGCAGTCCCGGCCACCGCGCCACGACAGCTCTTCTGGCGTGCCCAAAAAAATGGCGCGCTACCACTCTTTTTCTTCGGCGCCCTGCACTTCGGTACCCCAGAAATGTACCCGCTGCCCCAGATCGTCGAAGACGCCTTCAGCGACTGCGGCGTCACCGCCTTCGAAACCGACCTCGGCACCATCGCCTCACCCGCATTCCACGCCCTCATGGCCAAGGCCGGCACTATGCCCGAAGGACATAGCCTCGCCGGGCAACTCAGCACTGATACCTGGCAGGCGCTGTGCCAGCGCGCACAATCCCTCGGCTATCACGACAGCACCATCAGCCGCCTCCGCAGTTGGTACTGCGCATCCCTGCTCACCTCCAGCG
>JAQWBY010000112.1 GCA_028706165.1 Lentisphaeria bacterium
GACGCCGGATGTACGCAATCGCGTAATCAACCATGTGTGCCAGATTCTCTTCCGTCGCCGCCATGTCCTGCAGCAATGACGCGAGGTCCTGCTCGTTTTTGCGAATATCGAACATGGATATGCGCCGAATCGGTATCTGCAGCAACTTCTCAATGTCGGCGTCGCTGATGTCCCGGCGGAGCAGATGCCGGAAGCGCTCCAGACCAGCGCGCGTTTCCTTCATCACCAGCTCAAGCGTCTCGCATTTTTCAATGCGTTTGTAGATGCGGTTCTCAATGAAAATCTGTGCAAGAGTCTTTTCGTGAAACAGGTCTTCCTGCTTTTGCCGTTCGATTTCCAGCTCGCGTTTCAGGTAGCCCTGAAGCTTCTCGGTGTTGCGCCGCAGGACCTCGCTGACCGTCATCTCCACCGGGACCTGCTCGCGAATCACCCGCAGAGTCGAATTCACCGTGACTTCGCAATCCGTGTAGGCGTATAGTTCACGAATAGTGTCCTCCGCGTAGATATTGCGCGGCAGCGTGATCTCAATGGCGACCTCTTTCGCCGTGTAGTCGTTAATAGCAGCGATCTTGATGCGGTTGTTCTTTGCTGCACGCTCAATGGAAGCCATCAGCGACTCCGTGGTCGTCGTCGCCGGCACTTCTTTGATGATTACCTTCTTGTCGCCTTCGGGCTCGATCCGCGCCCTGAGGCGAATGCGCCCAGCGCCATCGTCGTACTCGCTCACGTCCATGATGCCGCCCTGCGGAAAATCCGGGTAGAGCTGGAATGGGCGATTTTCCAGGATGGCGATCTGCGCTTGCAGCAGTTCGCAGAAGTTGTGCGGGAAGATGCGCGTCATCATGCCCACGGCAATGCCGTCCGATCCCAACATCAGCAACGCCGGCACTTTGCAAGGCAGGCGCACCGGTTCCAGACTGCGGCCGTCGTAGGACTCCGAAAACTCGGTGATTTCCTGGTTGAAAAGCACTTCGCGCGCCATTGGCGTCAAGCGACATTCGATGTAACGCGCAGCAGCGGCGCCGTCGCCAGTCAGGATGTTACCAAAATTGCCCTGGCGATCAATAAAGTATTCTTTGTTGGCCAGCACCGTCAACGCATCACCAATGGACTGGTCACCGTGGGGATGGAAATGCATCGTGTCGCCAATGATCCCCGCCACTTTGTGATAACGGCCGTCATCCACCCGGTGCAAGCAGTACATAATCCGCCGCTGTACCGGCTTCAGCCCGTCATCCACATCCGGAATGGCGCGATCCTTGACTACATAGGACGCGTACTCAATAAAGTTGTCGGCCATCAGGCCGCGAATGCCATCGTCTTCCTCGACATTGCCATCGCCATCGCCGCTGTCATCGTCCTCGCCGCTGTCATCGTCCTCGTCGCCTGCGTCATCGTCCTCGTCGCCTGCGTCATGGTCCGCTGCCGCCGGCACCTTGTCGCCAGCTTTGTCGGCCTCGCTCAGGTGGACCGGCACGTCGTCGCGATCGTCGCGATCATCGCCGTCACCGCCGTCAGCAGACGTCGACGACGCGAGCGCATCGCCGCGTTCATCCGGGCTTTGGGCCTGTTCGCCAGCGGCTTGCAGCTCGTCCTGATGTTTCTTGCCTTTTCGTGGAGCCATGGATCAAAACGCCCTTTCACATTCACCAGTAGCGACGCGCACGGCGGCGCCTTTCCCGACTGCGTCAACGCTGCCTCAGCGGAGGTTCTCCATGATATAATCTCGCCGGCTCGGCGTATTGTCGCCCATGAAGAACCCGAGCATGCCGTCGATTTCGCGGACACTTTCCACGTTGACGGGCAACAGCCGCATATCGGGCCCGATGAAGGGGCCGAACTCGTTGGGAGAAATTTCGCCCAAGCCTTTGAAGCGGGTGATTTCATGCCCCTTGCCCAGCTTGGCGATGGCTTCGTCGCGCTCGCGTTCATTAAAACAGTAATAGGTCTTCTTTTTGTTGCGTACCCGGAAAAGCGGCGTCTCCAGGATAAACAGGTGCTCGGACAGCACCAGCGGTTGGAAGTAGGTCAAAAAGAAGGTGATCAGCAGATTGCGGATGTGGAAGCCATCCACATCCGCGTCGGAAGCAATGATGACGCGGCCATAGCGGAGGTCGTCTAAACTCTCCTCCACCCCCAAAGCCTGCATGATGTAATAGAATTCTTCGTTCTTGTATATCGTTTCTTTTTTCTTGCCGTAGCAATTTAAGGGCTTGCCACGCAGCGGGAATACCGCCTGCGTTTCGGGATCACGGGCACTAACCATATTCGCAGCCGCCGAGTCGCCTTCGGTCAGAAACAGAACCGACTCGGAACACTTGATCTTATCCTCCTCTTTCCGCCGCGCCGGCGCATCGCAGAGGTGGAATTTGCAGTCGCGCAACTTGGGTATCTTCAAGCTAGTCTTCTTCGCCTGCTCGCGGGCCTCGCGGCGAACCGCCTGGATTTGCTTGCGCACCGTTTCGTTCTGCGTCACTTTCTCCAGCAATTTGCTCTTCAACTCGGGATTCTTGTACAGCACTTCCACGACGGCCTTGCGCACCTCGTTGACAATGCCCACGCGAATCTCCGTGTTGCCCAGCTTGTTCTTCGTCTGGGACTCGAAGATCGGGCTGTCCAGGCGAATCGCCACCGCACCGATGATGCCATTGCGCACGTCGTCCGCATCCAGACTCTTCTGGGTGATCTCATTGACGGCCTTGAGAATGCCCTCTTTGAAGGCCGACAGGTGCGTGCCACCGTCATTGGTGTACTGGCCATTGACAAAGGAGTAGTAACTCTCGTTGAAACTGCCCGTATGCGAAAAGGCAAATTCGAGGGTATCCGAGCGATAATGCAGCGGCGGATACAACGGTTCACTCTCCTGCTTGGCCTCCAGCAGGTCCAACAGTCCGCGGCGTGAAAAGAATTTCTCGCCATTGAAACTCAGGCTCAAGCCGCTGTTCAGCCATGCATAATGCTGCATGCGCCGACGAATGTGCTTGGCCTCAAAATGGAAGCCGGGGAAAAAACGCTCCGAAGGCAGAAAATAAACCTCGGTACCGTCGGGATCCATGGTACTGCCCCGCTCCTCGCTCAGCAGCGCCCCCTCGGCAAATATCGCCTTGCGGCTATGACCGTGTCGCCGTGAGATGACCACGAAACTCTTGGACAGCGCATTCACCGCTTTGAGGCCGACGCCGTTCAGGCCGATGGAACAGGCGAAAGCCCGGTCCTCGCCATCCGCACCCGTCATGAATTTGCCGCCAGTGTTGATCTGCGACACGCAAGCCACGACGCTGTCGAGGGGAATGCCCCGCCCGTAGTCGCGTGCGGTTACTCCGCCGTCATCAGCCAGGGCCACTTCAATGCGCTTGCCAGCGCCGACGGTAAATTCGTCGACACTGTTGTCCACGACTTCCTTGAGCAGCACGTAAATGCCGTCGTCAGGATGATCGCCGGTGCCGAGGCGACCGATGTACATGCCCGGGCGCTGCTGGATGTGCTCCAGCGCACTCAGCGTACGTATGCTGCTGTCGTCATATTTCCGGGTACTGATACTTGCTTCTTGGCTTGCCACTGCTGAATGCCGTTCCTCTCACACCTGACCAATTACTGCCCTCACCACCAACGCGCCTCAAATATACACGCGCTACCCCGCTGCGGCTTGTCCGCAGCGCTGAACAGGTCATCACTAACATGCAAAAGGGTGCCCACTCCTCGTTACGGAAGTGAACACCCTCAGAATGATCTGATCAATACCCTGAAGACAAATCAGTCGTCGTCGAGGCTGACTCAGCGGCGACCGCGCGGGCGATCGTCGTCGTCGTCATCGTCGCCAAAATCGTCGTCATCATCATCGTCAAAGTCGTCATCAATATCATCATCGTCATCAATATCCAGCTCTTCCTGATCTTCCAGCTCCAGATCATCGTCTTCGTCGTCGTAGTCATCAAAGAGCTTAGAAGACATGACCAGCTGGCCGCATTCGGGGCAGGCGCCGTCCTCTTTTTCCACTTCACTGACTAATACTTTACATTCGCAATGCGGACACTTGATTGTCTCGCGCGCCATAGTTGTGTCTCCTTACTCAGATTGGACATGTCCGGCAATGAAACTGCGGGAATGGGCATGCTCGCTGACACACCACCACCCCGGAACCGCCAAAAGATAACCGCAATCTGCCAACCTGCCACAAGAGCGGCCTTATTTTAGTGCGCCGGCCACTTCCAGTCAAATCATCAGTATGCCGTTGGGAATGCCGTTAGCTTTTTTCAGTCAACTGCAAAGACAACAGAAATTCGATATTGTTCTTGGTTTTTTTCACTTTGTTGATCAGCATTTCCATCGCTTCCGTGATGGGAATGCCACTTAAGGCCCGGCGAAGAGCCCAGATGCGCTCCAGTTCGTCCGGATGCACCAGCAGCTCTTCACGGCGCGTGCCGCTCTGTTCGATGTTGATGGCCGGGTAGATACGCTTGTCCACCAAGTGCCGGTCAAGATGCAATTCCATATTGCCGGTGCCCTTGAATTCCTCGAAGATCACCTCGTCCATGCGGCTGCCGGTATCGACCAGCGCCGTGGCCAGAATCGTCAAGCTGCCGGCATGCTCAATGTTACGTGCCGCCCCGAAGAAGCGTTTGGGCTTGTGCAAGGCATTGGCGTCAACGCCGCCGGAGAGAATGCGGCCGCTGTGTGGCTCGATGGTATTGTAGGCGCGCGCCAGGCGCGTAATGGAATCCAGCAGGATAACTACATGGCGACCGTGCTCGACCTGCCGCTTGGCTTTTTCAATGACCATTTCGGCGACCTGCACATGCCGGTCTGGCGGCTCGTCGAAGGTGGAACTGACCACTTCGCCCTTGACCATCCGCTTCATGTCAGTCACTTCTTCCGGCCGCTCGTCGATAAGCAGCACGATAAGCTCAATGTCGTTGTTGTTCGCCGTAATGCTGTTGGCGATCTTCTGCAATATCACCGTCTTGCCAGTGCGCGGCGCCGCCACGATCAAGCCGCGCTGACCACGCCCCACCGGCGTCACCAGATCGATAATCCGCGTAGACAACTCGTCCTGCGCGCGCTCCAACATCAGCCGCTGCGTCGGAAAAAACGGTATCAAGGTCTCAAAAGGCATCATTGACTTCTTGCGCTCCGGCGCATCGCCATTAATGGTCTGCACTTTCAGCATCGCAAAAAAACGCTCTTTTTCCCGCGGCTGACGAATCAGACCGACTACCGTGTCACCCGTACGCAGGGAAAAACGCCGGATTTGTGAGGGACTCATGTAGATGTCTTCAGGGCACGACAAATAACTACTGTTCGGGCTGCGCAAAAAGCCATAGCCGTCACTCATCACTTCAATGACGCCGCCGCCCTTCATGATGCCGTTCTTCTCGGCGTTGTTCACCCGCAAGATCTCAAACAGCAAGTCATGACGGCTCAGTGTGCCAACGCCCTCGAGATTCAACTCCAGCGCCTGCTGCGTCAACTCACGCATGTCCATCGTCTGCAGGACATTCAAATCCAACAGCTCTTCGGTGCTGCCCTGGATTTCCTGCAGCAGAGCCTGCTCGTCAATGTCCTCATCAACAAACGCGTCACGGCCAAAATTGCCCTTGCCGCGATTCTTGTTGTTGCGATTCTTGTTGTTGCGATTCTTGTTGTTGCGATTGGCGTTCTTATTGAACTGCTGGCGCTGGAAGTCATTTCCCTGCTGCTTGTTGTGACGGAAATCACGATTGCCGCCATCCCCGCCCTGCTGACCCTGGGATTGCTGCGGCTGGCCCTGCTGACCCTGGGATTGCTGCGGCTGGCCCTGCTGACCCTGGGATTGCTGCGGCTGGCCCTGCTGCCCCTGGGATTGCTGCGGCTGGCCCTGCTGACCCTGGGATTGCTGCGGCTGGCCCTGCGGCCCCTGGGATTGCTGCGGCTGGCCCTGCTGACCCTGGGATTGCTGCGGCTGGCCCTGGGATTGCTGCTGCTGGGGCGCGGACGGCTGCTGGGGCGCGGACTGTCGGGGCATTGCCGGCTGCTGGGGCGCGGACGGCTGTGGCTGGGGCGCGGGCGGCTGCTGTGGCGCGGACTGACTGGCGTTGTTGCCATTCTGCCCGGCGTTTCGTGGCGTCGCCGGCTGGGTACGTCGCGCCTGGGCGGCGCCATCGCTATCGCCATCCCAAAGCGCAGCCTGTTCCCGTGCTTCGGCGCCGATGCTCAGTGGTTTTTTTTCAGGCTTTACAGCTGGGATAGCCAAGGGCCGGCCTCTGCGGCGCGGAGCCGGGGCGGCGGCCTTGTCGGTATTTTCAGCCTGGGGATTCGGGGTGCTATTTTCGTTCTCACTTGCCATAGTGGTCTTAATTCCTCTAACGACCGTTAATCATACTATCTCAAATACACATCTGTTAAAAAAGCTTATCTGGGGTGCAGGGTGCCAGTCGCGGGGCCGGTATCAAGCGTTCTGCTGGGCGCAAGACCGTTCCAAAACCCGCTGGTACACCAATTGACACTGCTCTGCGAGCAACTCCCACGAACAATTGCTGACAATGCCGTAATCGCTGCGACGCAATTTTTCATCCATGCTCAGCTGCTGGCTAATTCGGCGCGTCATTTCACGCTCATCCCAGCCACGCCGACTGAGCCGTTGCCGCTGAGTGACAGGATCACACCACACCGCGACCGTACAACTCATATCGCTTTCCCAACCGCTCTCGAAGAGCAACGGAATGGCGCAGAACAAGGCCGGTCGGGCCACCGCAGCCATGTCCGTGATCAGCTGCCGCACTCGCGGATGGACCACACCGTTGAGCCATTGCAACTCCGCCAGATCAGAAAACACGATCTCAGCAATAGCCGGCCGCGATAATTGGCCGGCCGCCGACAATACCCGCTCGCCCCAGCGCTCGATCAAGGCCGCGTGCAAGTCGCTGCCCGGCTCGTACAAGCGATGAACCAAAGCGTCAGCATCGGCCACTTGAGCCCCGCAACGCGCAAATTGCTCTAGAACCGTCGTCTTACCAGCGCCTATTCCGCCAGTGACAGCTACCAACATCATGTTCAGGGCTCACTTCTTTCCAGCTCACGGCAAGGGGAGATCAACATCAAGCCACCTTGTCTGCCGACAACGACACCATCAACAAAAACGGCGCCGAACGGCATAACGTCATTCAATGATTCATCATTAGGCATGGGCAGGAAACACCCCCGAGCTGATCTGCTGGAAACATGAGTGGCATTTGCCATATCATACAATGACCAAACAGATTACCACGAGCTTAGGTTCATGCCAACGCCAGAGTAGGCGACAGCCAGATCATGCTTATTTGCCTGCTTTATCACCCTGGCCTCTGCAGGCACTCAACAGGATAAAATAACGAACGCAGAGTGCGTTAGCATGACCATGTTAAGAAGCCGCCTGAACGACGCTCAGTAGAGCATAATACGAAGGGATTTTCTTTTCTTTGGGGAACGCTGATTGCATTGAGCCGGCGCGCCACGGAGGGGCGGCACCACTCCATACGCCTGACAAATCCCACTGGCCCGGTATGGCCACAGCCACCAGCAGCCTTTTCTCCTCCTGGAGAAAACATCACACAGTCAGCCACTATGGGCTGCCGAAGATGGAAACTAGCACCGCTCTCTTTATTTCCCCGAGTGCAAGTAATAGTTACTCTATGGCTTATTCCTAGAATTGCAAACTATCCTGATAGTGAAAATTCTCACAGCAGTAATCGCTCACCCATTGCTAATGGATGCACAGTACGCCCCTGCCCGGCGCGGTAGGACGCGACGAGCCAAGCCAATGTGGTGCCCTCCAGGCGCAATTCCAAGTTATTGCCATACCCCGGAGTTGCGTCGCCCTCCGGGCGCCTCATTCGGGATTATGCATGGTGCGGCCTTCTGGGCCGAACTTGGCCGATCTGACGACTTGATCCGGCTGATTCGGCGGAAGCCGCCGGGATGGCGGCGCTCCCAGGCTAATTGCCGCCGGGATGGCGGCGCTCCCAGCAGTCCCGGGTATCAAGCAACCGGTCCCCGAAGTCCAGGTAGTCCCCAATCAGTCCCTGGTGTCCAAAGCGTCATTCCCCACGGTCCCGAAAGTCCCCACAGTCCCGGCCATGAGTCGTGAGACGTGAGACGTGAGACGTGAGACGTGAGACGTGAGACGTGAGTCCTCGCCCCAGCGCCCCGCCGCCAATCAGTCCCACTGGTCCCTGGCGTCCCCTGGAACCGGCCAATATCAATCGCTGACCGCTTACTCACAGCAGACACAACGTCCACCGGGTCCACCGGGTCCACCGGGTCCACCGGGTCCACCGGGTCCACCATTCGGCGCCGCCGCCAGTTTTTGAGTTTGCCGCTCAGCGTTTTCCGCCGCGAAGCTGACTCTTTTGGCTGAGCAGCTCCATCAGTTCGCCCTGCAGTCGCCGCGCGTCATCGCCTCCGGCCGTGGCCAGCTGTGTCTTTCTGGCTTCGATCTGGGCATTAAGGCGTTCGAGGCGCAGGCGCTGCAGGCAGTCAGCATATGCCTGCCGGTGCTTCTCGGCCACGACGGCGTCACCGGGCGCAGCAATGGTCGTGTGGCCGGAAAAATGCGACTGGGCCAGCACGGCGCCGACCAAGGGATCGCGCACTAGGTCGTATTGTGCCAGTTCATGTTCGACGTCATCCCATTCATTCTGGTCGACCGCAGCCAGCACTCGCATCAGTGCCTGTCCCAACGGCGTGTCCGGAATGACCTCGTGCACATCCTCTTCAGCAGCCAGCAGGCGCGCCGGCGCCTCGTGATGCAGAATCAAATCCAGCAAGGTCTGCAGGGTCTGCTCCGAAGCGGCCACCGGCGCCTGAAAAACTGGCATCGCCGGGGGCTTTGCCGCCCAGGGTGTCGCCTGGCTGCCCATGGCGAATTCACGATGTTCACTACGCAGGGCCTGCAGGGCGTCAAACAGCACTCGCTCAGGCAAATTCACCTGCTGGGAAAGCCACTGGCAGTGCGCCGTGCGGATCACCGCGTCCTCAATGGGCTTGATTGCCGCCAGAACGTCATTCACCACCGCGCTGAGGCCCTCCGGACGCGCCAGCTCATGGTGCGCGCTGCTCTGCTGAAACAAGTAGGGCACCGCCGGCTGGCTATTGCTCATAATCTGCTGCAAGGCGGACGCGCCACCTTTGCGAAAAACGCTGTCGGGGTCTTCGCCTTGTGGCAGCGTCACCACCGAAACGCTCATTCCCGCGCCGTGCAACAACGCCACGGTCCGCTGCGCCGCTTTCTCGCCGGCGGTATCGGCGTCAAAGGCCAGTACGACCTCGTTGGCGGAACGCTTCAACAGTCGCGCGTGATTGGCCGTGAAGGCCGTGCCTTGAGCAGCAATCGCGTGGGTCAAACCGGCGCGGTGGCAGGCGATCACATCCAGCTGCCCCTCACAGACCAGCGCGTGGCCAAATTGCTTCAGGGACTGCCGAGCAAAATTGAATGCGTAGAGAATCGACCCCTTCTGAAAAAATTCCGACTCGGGACTGTTGATGTATTTGGAGGTCTTGACTGCCGGGTCGAGCACGCGAGCGCTGAAACCGACCACCCGCCCGAGCTCGTCCCAGATCGGAAACATCAGGCGGCCGCGAAAACGGTCGTAGATCGTTTTGTGGCCTTCTTTCTGCACCGCCATGCCGGTCGCCAGCAGCAGATCGGGGCTGTAACCCTGGCGTTGCGCCCATTGACAAAGCGTGTCCCAGGAATCTGGACTGTAGCCGAGCTGGAAGCGCGCCACGGCTTCGGCGTCAATCTCGCGACTTTGCAGGTATTCCTGTGCCTGCCGGGCCTGCTGCGTGGCCATATTCTGCCGAAACCACTCCGCACAATCGCCCAAAAGACGCATCCCGGCATCGCGCCACTCGCGCCGCTTCGCAGCCGCGGCGGCGTCGCCACTGCCGCCGCCGCGCTCGGGGATGACTATGCCCAAGCGGTCCGCCAGCCATTCCACCGCGCCAACAAAGTCCGTATTGATGCTCTCCTGCACGAAATGAAAAACGTTGCCGCTCTTTTTGCAGCCGAAGCAGTAATAGGTCTGACGCTGCTGATCAACCTTGAAAGACGGCGTCTTCTCCTGGTGAAAGGGACAGCAGGCCCAGTAGTCATTGCCACGTTTCTGCAGCGACACCGTCGTGCCAATCACGTCAATGATGTCGGCGCGCCGGCGAATTTCGTCTATGATCTCCTCAGGTATATGCGCCATGTTCTTTCCATCATCCGTTCATCAACTCATATTCACAAGGGCTACTGCTGCCAGTCGGGAGGGGACAGCACGCCTTGCGTCGTCACATCGCCCCCCCCCGCCAGCGTTCTGCCTTCCGCGCCATCCGGCGTCATGATTCTGGCGGCAGCTGCCGCAGGCGCCGCAGTATTTGCTCGCGGGCCTTGGCGGCTTCCGGGCGGTCCTCCTGGCCCAGCGCACCCAGACAGCGCACATAAAACACCCGTGCCAAGCGCGGATTGGCCAAATAGATGTCATAGACCACGGCGATGTTCCGCAGCAGCCCGACGTTGTTGGGATCAAGCCGCAGGCCTTCGCCAAGCCAGCCCAAGGCGTTGCTGTACAGACCTTGTTTCAGAGACAATATCGCCATGGTGTTGTACAGTTCCGGCCAACGTCGATAGGGCTCCTGAAGTCGCAGCACCTGGAGATAGGCCAGGCCTTTGGGCAGATTGCTGTGCATGCAGCAACGACCGATCAAGAAGCGCGCGCTGGCCAGCAGTGCCTGATCAGAGGCCCCGGGGGCCTTCAAGTCCATGATCAGCGCCTCGGCCTTCTCCAATGCCTTGATGGCGTCCTCGTAGCGCGCGTTCTCGTAGAGCACCCAGCCATAGACGTACCAAACGTCGTAACGCGATGGGGCTAGGTTCGTGGCCCGGTCAAGGTTGAATATCGCCTTGGAAGGCGCGCCACGGTCGCTGGCCGTCACCTGCACGCTGTAGCTGTTCAGCA
>JAQWBY010000113.1 GCA_028706165.1 Lentisphaeria bacterium
CGATTGAGATCCGCCATGGTCAGGAGCTCAATGACGATGGCACCGTGCGCTATCGGCTTCGCGCCAACTGCAACTACAGTGAGTTCATGCTGCTGTCGGGCCGTCCTGGCGATCGTCTGCGGCAATACGACTACAAGTCGTTTCGCTATGCCGAGCTGCTGCTGCCGGCCGATGGCGTCGCCGCAGTGGATTTTGCGTCGGTGCGGCTGATTGCGCGGCATATGCCCTTTGAGTTGCAAGCGCGCTGTCGTTTTGCGGACGACAAAGCGCGGCGCATCTGGGACCTCTGCGTACGCACGCTGCAGTACGGCGCGCAGGAGCAGATCCAGGACTGCATGGAGCGGGAAAAAGGCTACTACCTCGGTGACGGTTGCTACACCATGCTCTGCTGGTGTCTCCTCGCCGGCGATTTCCGACCCATGCGCAAATTCATTGACGATTTTCTGCGCACGGAGTTCATCAATGGCGGCCTGATGACTTGCGCGAATTGTTCGTTCATGCAGGAGATCGCCGAGTATCCGCTGATGATGTTTCTGCTTTTGCCGGTGCTGCTGGAGCGCGGCGATAACGACAACTTTGTGAAAGAGCGCCTGCCGGCATTCCGGCGCATACTGGATTTCTATCGCGACCAGTATGCCCAGGCCAACGGTCTGCTGTCCAATCTTGACAAGTGGTGCGTGGTCGAATGGCCGCAGAACATGCGTGACGGCTATGACGCTGACATCACCGAGGGCAAAGTCTGCACGGTCATGCACAATGCCATCAACGCCTGGTATGTTGGCGCTGTCAAATGTTACAACCAGACAGCGCGACGCTTGGCAGTGTCCGAAGTCCCCGGCGAGGCCGGGCTGGTCGCGGCATTCGTGGCGGCCTTTTACGACCCGGCGACCAAGCTCTTCCGGGACAGCGTCGAGTCCACGCATATCAGCATGGCCGGCAATGTCTACGCGTGGTTTTTCGGGCTGTATCCTGACGAGGCGAGTCGTCAGGCAATCATCGCCATGATTAGACGAAAGCGCCTGTCGCAGAGCATGTTGTTTGTGACCTTTCCGCTTTTTGCCGGGTTGCTGCAGGACGGCGAAGAGGCCCTCATGCATGATTTGCTTACCGACGACGATGCGTGGCTGCGTATGCTGCGCGAAGGCGCGACGACCACCTTCGAGGGCTGGGGCAAGGAAAGTAAGTGGAATACCTCGCTGTTCCACCTGACCCTGTCCTACGCAGTGGCCTTCATGACCGACTGGCCCATTGGCAAGGTGCTCAATTTTCGCTCATAAAGCCCTTGGTCACTAGCTAGTCGGCGTCGTGGCGTTTATCTTGTCGTGTCGCTGACAAACGGACGCTGTTGCGTACACTGTTCCAACGGGGGACAAGTAGAAAGGACCGGACCATGAATCTGACTGAGAAGCTTTACCGGGTCGCTGCTGAAATCTACGCCGAGCGTGGCGTGAATGTCGATGTGGTGATGAAACGGCTGGACCAGATACCGCTGAGCATCAATGCCTGGCAGGGCGATGACGTCACCGGCTTCGAAAGCACCGGCCACGCCCTCACCGGCGGCTGTCAGGTCACCGGTAATTACCCCGGCCGCGCCCGCGATGCCGATGAACTCCGGCAGGACCTGGACAAGGCGCTGGCGCTACTTCCCGGCAAGGCCTTCCGCGTCTGCCTGCAGGGCCACGAGGTGGACCGCATGACGCCCGGTCGCGATCGCAACGCCTTCACCTTGGAAAATTTCACTGGCTGGCTGGACTGGGCGGCGGACAGGGGCCTGGGCATGGACATTGCGCCGGCCTATTATTCCCACCCGAAGCTGGTCAATGGCCTGTCGCTGTCCAATCCTGATCCAGACATCCGGCGTTTCTGGATTGATCACGGCAAGGCCATTCGCCGCATTGGCGCGGCCTTTGGCCGTCGTCTTGGCAGTCCGGCCGTCTGCAATGTGTGGGTGCCCGACGGCTACAAAGACCGGCCGGTGGACCGCCGCGCGCCGCGCGAGCGCCTCTTGGAAGCACTGGACGAGACTTTCGCGGAGAGTTTTCCCGAGACCGAACTGCTCGATGCCGTCGAGTCCAAGCTCTTTGGCATTGGCGTGGAGTCCTACACCGTTGGGTCCAACGACTTCTATCTGCCCTATGCGGCCACCCGCCACAAACTCATTTGCTACGACACTGGCCATTTCCACCCGACTGAGTCCATCGCCGACAAAATCTCAGCGATCTGCTGCCAGCAGGGCCGCATCCTGCTGCACATCAGTCGCGGCGTCCATTGGGACAGCGATCACGTACCGCTGCTCGACGACGCGTTGCTTGACCTCGGCCGGGAGGCCGTCCGCAATGACAATGGTCATAACCTCTATTTCACGCTGGACTTCTTTGACGCCAGCATCAACCGCATTGCCGCGTGGGTGGTCGGCGCCCGCAATTGGCAGAAAGCGCTGCTGGTCGCGTTGCTGGAGCCCGGTGCGGGCTTGGTCGAAGCCGAAGCCGCCGGCGATTTCACCAGCTGCCTGGCGGGCCAGGAAGCGCAGCGCAGCCTTCCCTGGGGTGCGGTGTGGAATTACTACTGCGAGACCCGCAATGTCCCGGCCGACGACGCCGTCCTTGAGCCCATCCGGCAGTACGAGCGGGACGTCCTCAGCCGCCGCGATTGAGGCGCCCGGGGTGATAAGCGCGTATGACAAGCGCATGGCGACCTGACGTTTGCTAATGGCGTGTCATGCCGGGCGTTGTTGCGCTTGGCGGCGGGTGCCGCTTGGCTCTGGCTGGCTTAGCGGTCTTGGTGCGACGAATGGAACAACGACATGGGACTTGATTTTGACACTCTCGAACTGATGCGTCAGAACCACCCGGCGTGGCGCCTGTTGTGCGCGCACCACGCGCCGCTGGTGGCCAGTTTTCTGCATCGTCTGTTCGTGGTGCCCAATGCGCGCAATATCCCGCAGGCGGACATGGTCGAGGCTCTGGAAGACGAACTCTACGCGCTGCGGGAGCGCCTGGGGCCCGACGCGCTGCCTGGGACTGCCTTGAGCTACCTCAATGACTGGGCGGAGAACGACAAGGGCTGGCTACGTAAATTCTACCAGACGGGCGAGGACGAGCCCTACTACGACCTGACGCCGGCGACCGAGAAGGCCCTAAGCTGGCTGGAAAGCCTGCAGCAGCGGAGCTTCGTGGGCACCGAGTCACGGCTGCTGACCCTCTTTGAGCTGCTGCGCCAGATGAACGAGGGCAGCCAGACCGACCCGGCGATACGCATCGCCGAACTGCGGCGGAAACGGGACGACATTGACGCCGAAATCGCACGCATTGAGGCCGGCCACCTGCCACTATTGGACGACACGGCCATCAAGGACCGCTTTCAGCAATTCCTGCAGATGGCTCGCGAGCTGCTGGCAGATTTTCGCGAAGTGGAAGACAACTTCCGCGCGCTGGACCGTCGTGTCCGTGAACGCATCGCCACCTGGCAGGGCGGCAAGGGTGGCCTGCTGGAAGAGGTCATGGGCGAGCGCGATGCCATCAGCGCTTCGGATCAGGGCAAGAGTTTCCGCGCTTTCTGGGACTTTTTGATGTCCCAGAGCAAACAGGACGAACTGAAGGCGGCGCTCGAACGGGTACTGACCTTGCCGGCGATTGTGGACATGAATCCCGATGCCCGCATCAAGTACGTCAATCGCGAATGGCTGGAGGCTGGCGGCCATACCCAGCGCACGATTGCCCGGCTGTCCCAGCAGCTGCGGCGCTTTCTGGATGACCAGGCCTGGTTGGAGAATCGCCGGATCATGGACATCCTGCACAGCATTGAGCAGCAGGCACTGGCCGTGGTCGAAACGCCGCCGCCGGGTGATTTCATGGCGGTGGACGACATCGGGGTGAGCATCCACCTGCCGGTGGAGCGGCCATTGTACCAGCGGGCGCGCGACGTCCGCCTGGACGCGCGGGCAGTAGTCGAGGGCGACGCCGAGGTGGATATGACCGCTTTGTACACGCAGATCGCCATCAATCGCGACGAGCTGGCCGGAAACATCCGCCGGGAGTTGCAGAGTCGCGAGCAGGTGAGCTTGTCCGAGGTGATCGCGGCGCATCCCCTGCGCTACGGCCTGTCGGAGCTGGTCGCTTACTTCGAAGTGACATCGCGCTGGCAGAGGGTCGATGTGTCGGATGACGTGCAGGAGCACGTCGCCTGGCGCGGCGATAACGGCGTCGACTATCGGGCGACCATGCCCCGAGTGATCATACTGAGGAATTGACGATGAGTCCATCTGAACAGACCATTAACATGCCGGGCCAGGCGTCCCGCGAACTGTCGCTGGTGCTGGTCGGGCTGATGAAGAACGTGATTTACCGGGACGAAAATCCCGAGCAGTGGGCGGCGCTGCTGCGCCAGCAGGCGGCGGTGCAGGACTACGTGTCAGTAATCGGTCTTGAGCTCATGCTTGACGAGGCCGAGGGCTACGCATTCCTGCGTTCGCGGGTCGACGTGGACGACGGCGAGGACGCGGCGATGCCGCGGCTGATCACGCGCCGGCAGCTGTCCTACCCGGTCAGCCTGCTGCTGGCGCTACTGCGCAAGAAACTGGCCGAATTCGACGCCGTCGGCAGCGAAACGCGGCTGATCTTGGCCCGGGAAGACATTGTCGAGATGCTGCGGATCTTTTTTGCGCGCGGGTCGAACGAGGCCCGCGTCGTGGACCAGGTGGACAGCGCCATCAACAAGATCGCCGACCTGGGCTTTGTGCGGCGGCTGCGGGGCAATGGCGACATGATTGAAGTCCGGCGCATTATCAAGGCCTTCATTGACGCGCAGTGGCTCGCCGAACTCGATCAGCGCCTGGATGACTACCGCGGCAGCGGCGACAATGAGGACGGCAGCGGCGACAATGAGGACGGCAGCGGCGACAATGAGGACGGTACGGCGGCGCCAGCCGCAGCGGAGGACCGCGATGCCTGAGATGCTCGAACTCGAATTCATGAGCGACGATCGCCTAGCGGGTTTTCGCCTGCAGCGTCTGGAGGTGCTCAACTGGGGCACCTTTACGGAGAAAGTGTGGACCTTGCGGCTGGACGGCCGCAATTGTCTGCTGACGGGCGACATCGGGTCTGGTAAATCGACCTTGGTTGATGCCTTGACCACGCTGCTGATTCCCAGTCGCGACATCACCTACAACAAGGCGGCTGGGGCCAGCCGGAACGAGCGGACCCTGGCGTCCTACGTGCTGGGTCAGTACAAGTCGGAGCGGCAGGATACGCAGGACGGCACCAAGCCGGTGTACCTGCGCGATCAGTCCAGCTACTCGGTATTGCTGGCGGTGTTTCACAACGAGGGCTACCAGCAAACAGCCACCTTGGCGCAGGTCTTCTGGATCAAAGACAAACAGGCGCAGCCCGCGCGAATTTTTGCGGCCGGTGATCGCGACCTGTCTATCGCCCACGACTTCAGTGATTTCGGGTCGGATATCAATGCCTTGCGCAAGCGCCTACGGCTGAAAAACGTGGAGCTATTTGACGGCTATGCCCAGTATGGCGCTTGGTTCCGGCGTCGTTTCGGCATCAACAACGACCAGGCGATGGAGCTGTTCTACCAGGCCGTGTCCCTTAAATCCGTCGGCAACCTGACTGACTTCGTGCGCACGCACATGCTGCGGCCACTGGATGTGGAGAAGCTCCGCAGCGAGCTGATCCATCATTTCGAAGACCTCAACGCCGCCCACAACGCGATCCTCAAGGCTAAACGGCAGCTGGAGATGTTGACGCCGTTGGTGGCCGATTGTGCGCTGTACCGCGAATTGTCGCAGCAGCTCGAACAACTCCGTGCCTGCCGCGAGGCCCTGCGGCCGTGGTTCAGCACCCGCAAAGCCGAGCTGCTCAAGGAGCGCATCGCCAATCTGGAGCAGGACCTCGCCCGCGCCACCGAGGCGATCATCCGGCTGGAGGAAAAACGGCGTGCCGAGCAACTCGGTGAACACGAACTCCGCCGCAATATCGCCGAAAATGGCGGCGACCGCCTGGAGCGAATTGCCGCGGAAATCGCCCGTTGCGCCGAGGAGCGCCAGCGCCGCAGCGACAAAGCCGCGCGCTACGAGAAGCTGATGGGCCTGCTTGGCAGCGGTGGCGGCGCCACGACCCTGGAGGACTTTCAACGGCAGCGCGCCGACATCAGCGCCTGGAAGCAGCGCGGCGAAGAAGAACGCCAGCGCCTGCAGAATGAGCTCTCGGATGCGCGCGCGGACCTGACCTTGAAGCAGCGCGAGTACGACCAACTGCGCCAGGAAATTACCGGTCTGAAGGTCCGCGTCAGCAACATCGACGAAAAACACATTACCCTGCGGGACAAGCTCTGCTCAGCCTTGGGCATTGCCGAGAGCGAGCTGCCCTTTGCGGGCGAGCTGCTGCGGGTGCGCGAGGCCGAGCGCGATTGGGCGGGGCCGATTGAGCGCCTGCTACACGATTTTGGGCTGTCCTTGCTGGTACCGGATCGCTACTACCAGCGGGTGGCCGAGTGGGCCGATAGTAACTTTTTGCGCGGGCAGCTCCTTTACTACCGGGTGCGTGACGGCGCGCCGGCGTCGTCGCCAGCTGCGCCGGCGTCGTCCGTAGTGCACAAAGTGGAGATCAAGCCGGAGTCGCCCTTTTACGCGTGGCTGGACCGCGAATTAGCCCGCCGTTACAACGTGGCTTGCTGTCAGGACCGTGAGCAATTCCGCCGGGAAGCCCAGGCGCTGAACGTGGCCGGCCAGTTCAAGCTCAATGGCGAGTATCACGAGAAAGACGACAGCTTCCCGCTCGGTGATCCGCGCTACGCAGTCCTCGGCTGGAGTAATGCCGAGAAAATCGCCGCGTTGGAGCGTGAGGCCCGCGAGCGCAAGGCGGCGTTGGTGACCCAGGAGAAGACCGTCGGCGAACTCGCAGCCGGCCTTGATCGTGTCAACAGCCGCATGAGCAACCTCGCCCGGCTGGACGAATTCGCCGATTTCCGGGAAATTGACTGGCGGTCGCTGGTGGAGGAGATCGCCCGCCTGGAAGGCGAACGACGCAGCCTGGAAGCCGCGTCGGACAAGCTCAAGGTCCTGCGGCAACAGCTCGTCGAACTGCAAGAGGCGCTCCGTAAAACCGAGGCGAAACTCGATGATGCCAAGAAGAAACAGGCGGTTTGTGACGACAAGCTCGGGAACGCCCGTGAGCAACTCGCCGCCACCGAGGAGCTGCTGGTCGCATTGCCGGCGGGCGTCAGCGACTGTTATCCGGCGCTGGCGACGCTGCGTGCGGAAGTCCTCGGTGCGCAGGCCATCACAGTCGAGACCTGCGATAATCGCGAGCGCGATATGCGCGATGAAATCCAGCGGCGGCTGGACAATGAGGACAAGCGTCTCGGCCGCTTGCGCGAAAAAATTGCCGAGGCCATGAACAACTTTAAGCACGAATGGCCCTTGGAGACTCGCGAGGTCGATGCCAATGTGGCTGCCGCCGATGAGTTCAAGGCCATGCATGACCGCTTGCGGGCTGACGACCTGCCGCGCTTTGAGCAGCGCTTCAAGGAGTTGCTCAACGAAAACATCATTCGCGAGGTGGTCAATTTTCAATCGCAGCTGAATCGCGAGAGCGACATCGTTGAGGAGCGCATTGCCCACATCAACCACTCGCTGACGCAGATCGACTACAGCCCTGGTCGTTATATCCGGCTGGTGCGCATCAAAAGCAACGACCGCGAGATCATCGACTTCCAGAAGCAGCTGCGGACCTGCACGGAAGGCACCCTCACTGGGTCGGACGACACGCAGTACTCCGAGGCCAAATTCATGCAGGTCAAGAGTATCATTGAGCGCTTCCGCGGTCGCGAGGCTTTTTCCGAGCTGGACCGCAAATGGACGGCGAAGGTGACTGACGTCCGCAACTGGTTCGAATTCGCGGCCAGCGAACGCTGGCGTGAAGATGATCGTGAGTTCGAGCATTACGCGGACTCCGGCGGCAAATCCGGCGGCCAGAAGGAAAAGCTGGCCTACACGGTGCTGGCGGCGAGCCTGGCCTACCAGTTCGGTCTGGAATGGGGCGCCACGCGGTCGCGTTCTTTCCGTTTCGTCGTCATTGACGAGGCCTTTGGACGCGGTTCTGACGAATCCGCTCAGTACGGCCTGCAGCTCTTCTCGCGGCTCAATCTGCAGGTGCTGGTGGTGACGCCCCTGCAGAAGATCCACATCATCGAGCCCTTCGTGGCCGCCCTCGGTTTTGTGAAAAATACCGACGGCCGGACGTCGGTGCTGCGCAATCTCAGCATTGAGCAATATCGGGCCGAAAAACATGAGGCGCGGGAATGAACTGGACAACGCCTGACGATATTCGCCGACAGTTGCTCCGCCTCTGGGAACGCGGCGTCCTGCCGCAGGCCGTGCTCAGAAGTGACGACGAGGCAGGCGCGTCCGCCGCAGTGGTCGCGAATGCCAGCGATGAGCCTGGGGCGAGTGCTGAGGGTGGTGAGGGTACGGCCAATGCCGGTGTCCAATTTCCCCTGCGGCTGACGCTGAAAGCCCCCAGCAGCGCCGAGTTGAGCGAGCGTTTTGGTGATGTGCGTGATTGGCTGTCGCGGCTGAGCGCGTCAGCGCAGCACTACCGGCTGGAATTCCGGCGGGTGCGACTGCGGCAGCTGGGCGAGAATGACGTGCTCAGCGCCATCTGGGTCGATCGCTTGGACCAGGCGTTGGCGTTGATCGGCAAAAAGAAGGATGCACAGCAGCTTCTGGACTTGTCACGCATGACGCGGGAACGCCTGCCCGCGTTGCTGCCCTGGCTACGCCGGAAGCCCCTGGCTGCGTTGGCGCTGGCGGAGGACTGGCCACGGCTGCTCACCATCGTCAACTGGCTTGCCGAGCATCCGCGGCCAGGCATTTACCTCCGGCAGATCGATTTGCCCGGCGTACACAGCAAACTCATTGAACGGCACCGCGGCGTACTGCAGGAACTACTGGACAGCGTGTTGCCCGCCGAGGCCATTGACGACCGTTTTCGCGGTAGTCGCGGCTTCTGTCCGCGCTATGGTTTTTTGGACAAGCCCCTGCGGGTGCGCTTCAGGGTGCTTGATCCGCAGGTGCGGCTTTTGGCGGCGGCTGGCGATCACGACATCACCGTGACGCAGGAGGCCTTTGCGAGTTTGCAGTTGCCAGTGACGCGGGTGTTCATCACCGAGAACGAGGTCAACTTTCTGGCTTTTCCGGCGCTGCCGTCGGCGTTGGTCATCTTTGGTGCCGGCTATGGCTTTGAAAATCTGGCGCCGGCGACCTGGCTGGGGCAGCGCGCGCTCTATTATTGGGGTGACATCGACACGCATGGCTTCGCCATTCTCAATCAGCTGCGGAAGCATTTCCCGGCGGCGCTGTCCTTCCTGATGGATACCCAGACTTTTTTAGCGCATCGGGTGCTGTGGGGGCGCGAAGAACTCCCAGAAAACGGCGTTCTGCAACGTCTGACGCCGGATGAAGCGCGCCTCTACGCACAGCTGCGCGACAACACCTGGGGCGAGCAGCTCCGCCTGGAACAGGAACGCATCGGCTACGACTTCCTGCGCGAATTCCTACATGCGCTGCCGTGAACGTAGCGTTGGCGCTGTTCAGGCGATGTCTGGGCAGGCCGGCCAGAGTTTGTTGGTGGGGATGTAGTCCAGTGCGAGGTCTTGCATGACGCGGAGTTGCTGAGCGTTGTCGGCGGCGCGCAGGCAGATGCGGACACCGTGGCGTTTTGTCTCGGCGAGCAGGTCTCGTGGTGCGGCGCTGGGGTCGGGGTAGTTGTAGGAGAGGCCGCCGTTGCCCAGGGCGGCGATTCGCAGCATGTATTCGCGCGTACTGAAGATGTGGTGGATGAAGATACGGCGGTTCAGGCGTCGGCATTCATCGATGTGCGCGAAGTTGATGGCCGAAAAAACCGCGCGGTCGATCATGTCGGCGTGCTCGACAGCGGTGAGGATGTCGGCGACGATGTTTTCCTTGCATTCCAGAAAGGGCACGGCGTGGTAGCGTTGGCAGATCGCCAGGTAGTCCGCAAAGGCCGGCAGGCCGAGCTTGGCAAAGGCGTGGTCGGCGATGCGGCGGCCGTCCTTGGCCTGCGGGTCGTGGCAGCAGACGAGCACGCCGTCGCGCGTGCGGCGGACGTCGGTTTCAATGGCCCAGAAGGCGCGCTCGCCGGCGGCAGTGAATGCCGCCAGGGTATTTTCCGGCGCCACCGGCGCGAAACCACGGTGGGCGATGAAGCGTGGTGGCTGGCAGGCGAAGAGCGTCATGACTGCACCTCGAAGCTGAAGAGATGGGCGGCGCCACTGCCGTAAGTGTGGTAGAGCGCGGCGCTGGCGTAGGTTTCCAGTGGCACGAGGCGGAGCGCGCTGCAGACGACATCCAGCGTGCCGCGGATAAGCCGCTGGCGATTGTCGTCGGCTTCGTGCACGGTTGCCCACGTGCCATCGGGGAACAGTGCTTCCATACGGAATTTTTTGAGCAGGCATTGCGGGAAGCCAAAGGACGTGCCATTGTGGGACAGCGCCCGGAACAGCGGCATGGGGATTTTCATCAGGTTGGGATTGCCGGTGATGAATTCGCGGTCGAGATCGCTGTCCGCAATGATGCGGAAGCCCGTGACTCTGACGGGCTGGGCGAACTCGTAGGTGATGGGGATATTCAACTTGCCGAAGAAGCCGTTGTCGATGCCCGCAAAACGGCGGTCGAGGCCATTGCGCAGGACGCTGGCGTCGCCGGCGGGGCTGCTCAGGGTGGCGTCGCGGCTGAGTGGGGCGATGTCGCGCACGACGTGGGGCAGGAAGCAGTCGTCGGCTAATAGCAACTGCTGGATGTCACGGATTTTTTCGCTGCCTGCCTCGCGTGGGGTCAAGCCGTGCTTGATGGCGACAGCGGCAGTGGTGCCAATGGCCTGGCCCATGACGC
>JAQWBY010000114.1 GCA_028706165.1 Lentisphaeria bacterium
CGCGCTTCCGATCTCCACCTGGAGGACCACATCCGCTGCATCGAGCACTGGTTGAATAACGAGCTCAAGCTTGAGCGTCTGACGCTGGTGTTGCATGACTGGGGCGGCGGCGTCGGCATGGGCTATGCGACCCGGCATCCCGAGCGGATCGACCGGATTGTGCTGATGAACACGGCGGCATTTTTGTCGGACGACTGTCCGCGCCGGATCGCGCTCTGCCGTTGTCCGGGTCTTGGTGCCGTGCTCGTGCGTGGTCTGAACGGCTTTGTTGAGGCGGCCATCCGCATGGCGCCGGCGAAGCCGTTGCCGGCGGCCGTCCAGGAGGGCTATCGCCATCCCTACGGCAACTGGCACGACCGCATTGCCACGCAGCGCTTTGTGCAGGACATACCACTGAAGCCCAGCCATCCGACTTGGCCGACCCTGCAGACCATCGGTGAGAAACTGCCCTTGCTGGCGGACAAGCCGATACTCATGTGTTGGGGCGAGCAGGACTTCTGCTTCCATCTGGGCTTCCTGGCGCGCTTGCGGGAAATCTACCCGAAAGCGACGGTCCATACCTATCCGAACGCATCACATTATCTGCTGGAAGACGCCGGCGAGGAAATCATACCCGTCATTGAGCAGTTCCTGCACCAACCCGTCAGCAACTAACGCTGCATCACGGGCCTCGCGCCCACATTTTTTTCTCATACACCCGCCAACCAAGGAGCATCATTTCATGCCTGCCAAGAAGACTGCCAAGGACGACCCGAAGAGCCGCCAGACTGTGACGCCCTGGAAAGTAGAGCCCGTCTGGGAACAGCTCAGTGACGCCGAGCTCAAACAGGTTGAGGACTATTGCGCGGATTACATCCGCTTTATTAGCGACGCCAAGACCGAGCGCCTCGCCCACGACATTGCCTTGAAGCTGGCGCAGGACGCCGGCTTTGCCGACCTGGACGTGCTGGCAGCGACTGGCAAGACGCTCAAGCCCGGCACGAAGGTCTATCGTTCCTGCCACGGCAAGACCTTGTTCCTCGCGCAGATTGGCAAGGAGCCTCTGGAGAATGGCCTGTCCCTGGTTGGCGCGCACATTGATTCGCCGCGGCTGGACGCCAAGCCCAATCCGCTGTACCAGGACGACTGCATGGCGTTGCTGGACACCCACTACTACGGCGGCATCAAGAAATACCAGTGGGTGACTATCCCGCTGGCGCTGCACGGCGTGGTGATCCGTCGTGACGGCACCAAGGTGACGCTGAATATCGGCGAAGACCCCGGCGATCCCGTGCTGACCATCACGGACTTGCTGCCGCATTTGGGCGCCGACCAGGCAAAGAAAACTCTCGCCGAGGCGTTCTCCGGCGAGGCCCTCAATGTCCTGCTCGCCAGCCGGCCTGTCCCTAAGGACGACGGTGACAAGGACTATAAAGACCGCACCAAGCTCCGCGTCCTGCGCCTGCTCAAGGATAAGTACGGCATTGAGGAAGAGGACTTCGCCAGTGCCGAGCTGGAGCTGGTGCCGGCCGGCCCGGCGCGCGAACTCGGCCTCGACCGCTCGATGGTCATGGGCTATGGTCAGGACGACCGCGTCTGCGCCTACGGCGCCATCCGCGCCATCCTGGATGCCAAGGGCGCGCCTACTCGCACGCGCGCCGCCGTTATCTGCGACAAGGAAGAAATCGGCTCCTACGGCGCTACCGGCATGGACTCGATGTTCATGGAAAATACTGTCGCCGAATTGTCCGCGCTGATGGGCGAGGGCTACAACGAACTGACGGTACGGCGTGCGCTGGCGCGTTCACGGATGCTGTCCGCCGATGTCAATGCGTTGCACGACCCGGCCTTTCCGGAGGTGAGTTCGCCGAACAACATGGGCAAGATGGGCTGCGGCGTGGTGATCAGCAAGTACACGGGCGCGCGCGGCAAGTCCGGCTCCAGTGACGCCAGCGCGGAGTTCATGGGCGATGTGCGGCGCATCTTCAATGACGCCGGCGTCGCCTGGCAGATGGGCGAGCTGGGCAAAGTCGATGTCGGCGGCGGCGGCACCATCGCGCTGTACCTGGCCCGCTACGGCATGGACGTGGTGGACTGCGGCGTGGGCCTGCTGTGCATGCACGCCCCGCAGGAATGTGCCAGCAAGGTCGATATCTATATGGGCTATAAGGCGTACAAGGCCTTCTTTGAGGCGAAATAACGCGTTGACCGGCGCTTGAACCGCGCCGGTCGGCGGTGTCAACGGCGTTTTTCCGGGTATGCGGGGGGGCATCCTCTCCGGGCTTGTCAGTAAAAGGAGTGTTAGGCATGTCAGATTTGGGAATGACCCGCCGTGGTTTTTTGGGTACGAGCGCGCTGGCTGGGACGGCGCTGACCATCATTCCGCGGTCGGTGTTGGCGGCGCCGGGACGGCCCGGCGCCAATGACCGCATCAACCACGCGATAATCGGCGTTGGCGGCATGGGCAACGCCCACATTGGCTACGTACTCAAGGACCCGCAGGCCAAGCTGGTCGCCGTCTGCGATGTGCGGCAGTCCCGGCGGGACGCCGCAGCCAAGCGCGCCGGCGCGGATTGCCACGCGTATCTGGATTTTCGCGAGATGCTCGATCGCGAGTCCATCGATGTTGTGCACGTGGTCACGCCACCGCACTGGCACGCCTTGCAGAACATCGCCGCGCTGAATGCAGGCTGCGATGTTTGGGCGGAAAAGCCTATGACCCGCACCATCGCTGAGGGCACGCATGTCGCCGACGCTGTGCGCCGCAATGGCCGCGTGTTCCGGCTCAATACCTGGTTTCGGCTTTACGGCAGTTTCTACGGCCTGGGCACGACCGTGGCGCCGCTGAAGAAGCTCGTGCAGAGCGGCGCCCTTGGCTGGCCGCTGACGGTGCGGGTCAGCGCGTTGACGGGCTTTTCCTGGAAAGCGTCCATGTGGACCGGCAAACTCGGCTTGCCGCCGGAGCCGGTGCCGGCGGACATCGACTACGACCGCTGGCTGGGACCGGCGCCTTGGAAGCCCTACACCACCCATCGCACGTCGGGTTCTTTCCGCGGTTATTGGGACTACGACGGCGGCGGCTTGGCCGACATGGGCCAGCACTACCTTGATCCGGTGCAGTACCTTCTCGACAAGGACGACACCAGCCCGGTGGAGATTGAGGCGACGGCGCCGTGGCCGCAGCATCCCGACGTGGTGGGGCTGTGGGGGCAGGTGTACATGAAGTACGCCGACGGCTGTAAAATCATCCTCGAATCCTGCGAATGGGGTGCGCGTGAAACCGCCGGCAAGCCCTTTATTGAGGGGCCGAACGGTAAGGTCTTTCAGAACTTCCGCACCGAGCCGGCCAACCTCGCGCAGCTGGTCAAGGAACTGCCCGAGCCGGCGCCACAGATCAGCGACTTCAACGTGTCCGTGCGCACCCGCCGCAAGTTTGGCCTGAATGAGTTCAACGGCAACCGCAGCAACATCCTGGTGCACCTGGCCAACTGCGCGATCCGCTGCGGCCGGAAGCTGCATTTTGATCCAGTCGCCCTCCGTTTTGTGAATGATCCCGAGGCCAATCGGCTGGCCGAACAACCCATGCGGGCACCATGGCGCATCGGCTGAACAAGCTACTGTAGGGAGTCTCAGTACAGTCCATCACCACGAGAAGGCAGGGGATCATGATAAGCGGTGTAAAACAAGTTGTTCTGACAGCATGCGCAATAGGAGCGGCCATGACAGTCTTAGCGGATAATGTCAACGATCTCATCAATAAATTAACTTGGGCTGAGCCCGCTGCGGGTAAGGCTATCGTGCAGCAGCTGCAACAAGGCGGCGAGGAGACGCTGCGCGCGCTGGCAGCGATGCTCAAGGAAGGCAACGACGAGGGCACCGTCCAGGCGTCCTTCGCCATTGAGGCGCTGGTGATGCACGCGATGCGGCCCGGCGCGGACGCCGAACGGCACGCCCTGGCGGCAACGCTGGCGAAGTTGCTGCCGACGGCCGCCGATGACGTCGCCCGCGGCGTGCTGCTTAAGGCGCTGCAACTCGTGGGCGGACCGGCCGAAGTGCCGGCCATCGCCGCGGCATTGAGCAGCGAACGCGCCGCAGATTACGCCATCCTGGCGCTGGTACAGATCGGCGATGACGGCGCCAAGGCGGCGCTGCGCGCGGCCGCGGGCGCCGCAGCCACGCCGCCGGCGCAGCGTCTGGCGCTTTGCCACGCGTTGGGCGCCCTGCGGGATCGCGACGCGTTGCCCGTGATGCGCACGGCACTGGCCGAAGCCGCCGAGGGGGACAAGCCCGTGCTGTGGCGCGCCATGGCCGAATGCGCTGACGAGGGGATTCTCCCTGAGCTGCTGGACGCGATCGCTGCCGGCCCGGCTGGCCGCCGCGGTGCCGCGCTGGACGCCTTGGCGACGCTGGCGGCGCGGCTGCCGACGCTGGAACGCGCGGCGGCGGTGGCGCGTGCCTTGCACGAGCGCTATCCGGGCGAAGCGTCTCGGGCGCTGCTGCTGGATTACGCGGGCTTGGCCGAGGCCCTGCCACTGCTGTCGCAGCAGCTGCGTGAGGGCGATTTGGTGGCGCGAGAAGCGGCTTTGGCGCTGCTGGAACGCCATCCGGACGCCGCCGTGGTCGACCACTGCCTCGCCATGGCCGGCGACGCGTCGCCGGAGCTCGCGGCGGCCATCATTGCCATGCTCGGCCGTCGTGGCGCCACCGCTGCCAGGTCCTACATCGAAGCGCAGCTGCGCGCGACGGACGGGGCGCTGCGCAAAGCCGCCTACGAGGCGCTGCCCGGCGTCGCCCCAGCGGATTGCACGGCGCTTCTGGCCGCGGCCATGGCCACGGCGCCCAAAGACGACTTGCCGGCCATTCGCGCGGTGCTGATTCAGCAGCGCAACGACGATTTTGCCGCACAGATCGCCGCCGCCATCACCAGCGCCACGCCGGATGGCAAAGCCGCGCTGATGGACATTCTGGCATTACGCCGGGCCGTCGCGCAGCGGCGGGCCATCTTCGCGCAGTTGGATGACAGCGACACCGGCGTTCGCCGTGCCGCCTGGAAGGCCCTGACCAATCTGGCGCAGGCGGCGGATTGCGAGGAAATCATCGGCCGCGTGCAGGCCATTGATGACGCCGCCGAGCGCCGCGCTGCGCAGGCCGCGCTGGTCAATCTCGCGCGCAGCAATGGCGATTGCGCCGCAAAGGTGCTTGCGGCGCTGGCCGCCGCCACGGGGGCGGCGCGCGCGGCGTTCTTGCAGCTCGCGCCAGAGATTGCCTCGGCGGCGGCGTTGCAGGCCGTGCAGGCCGATCTAGCCAATGACGACGCGGCGGTGCGGGACGCCGCCGTGCGCGCGCTGGCCGCGTGGCCGACGGCTGAGGCCATGGACGCGCTCTTTGCCCTGGCCGCACAGCCCGAGCCGCCGACGGCGCGAGTGCTGGCGTTGCGGGGGCTGAGCCGCCTTCTCGGACAGGACCTCGGGCTGGCCGCCGCCGATCGCCTGGCGAAGCTCGGGCAGCTCATGGCGCTATGCCAGCGCGCTGACGAGCGAAAACTCGTGCTCGCCGCCGCTGCGGCATTGCGTCAGGACGCGGTCCTGACCGGTATTGTCCTGCCGGCCTTTGCCGATCCCGAACTGGCTGACGAGGCCGCAGCAGCGGCCGTCAAGCTCGTCTGCGCGCGAGACGCCAAGGACACCGGCATGACCACGAGTGCCGCCGGGGAAGCGTTGAAGAAAGTCCTCGCCGTCAGCACGAATGACGCCCTGAAAGAGCAAGCCCTGGCCCAGCTGGCGCGTTTCCCCACCCAGGGCGTGAATGTCGCCATGGGCAAGCCGGTGACGACGACCTGCCCGCAGCAGGGCAATCATTCGCCAGACAAAGCGGTGGATGGTCGCATCACCCGCGACGATTCGTGGTTCGGCGCCAAGTGGCCGAGCTCGCTCACGGTTGATTTGGAACAGGTCGAAGACGTCTTTTCGGTCCGGCCGATTTTCTACTGGGACGGCCGCCGTTTGTATACTTACACCATCGAGATTTCCGAGGACAATCAGACCTGGCGGCAGGTCGTCGACCAGAGCGGTAACAAACGCGCGGCTGACGACAAGGGCGTTAATCACCTCCTGCCGGCGGGGTGCCGCGCGCGCTATGTGCGCCTGAACATCCTCAAGAACAGCGTCAATGAGGCCGTGCATCTGGTGGAATTGGAAGTCTATTCGTTGACGGGCAAGACGCCGAAGGCTCCCGGTCCCAACGTGCTGTTCAAGCAGCCAGTGCAGGCCGGCAGCCCGCAGGAGCAGGACCACTCGCCAGACCGCGTCAATGACGGCCGCATCGGCAAGAATGACGGCTGGCATACTGACCAATGCCCCACCTGGATCACGGTGGATATGCAGCAAGAGGCCAGTATCGACACCGTACGGGTGATTTTCTACTGGGACGGCAGACGCAGCTACGCCTACACCATTGATGTCTCCAGCGACGGCGAAAGCTGGCAGCAGGTGGCCGACAATGCCGCCAACAACACGCCTGCTGACGCCCAGGGCATCGTGCACCGTTTTCCAGCGCGGCCGGCGCGCTATGTGCGCCTGAATATTACGCGCGGCAGCGGGCGTTACGTGCACGTGGTGGAGCTCGAAGCCTACGCGGCCGGCAAGGCCCCGGAGCGCTTCGCCGCGGCCGAGGAGCCCGCCGTGCCCGCGCCGCCGCTGCCAGCGGCTGACGCCGAGGGCTTCATCCCGCTCTTCAACGGCAAGGACCTCGCCGGCTGGATCGGCAGCGTCGGCGGCTACGGCGTCAATGCCGACGGCAATCTCTTCTGCGACCCCAAGAAGGGCGGGAAGCTGCTCACGGCGTGGCAGTTCGGCGATTTTGTCCTGCGCTTTGAATTCAAACTCGCCCCCGGCGCCAACAACGGCCTGGCGCTACGCTCGCCGGTTGAGGGCAATCCGGCCTACGACGGCATGGAATTGCAGATCATTGACGATGCCGGCTACCAGACTGTGCATGGCCACAAACTGCAATCCTGGCAGCATCACGGGTCCATCTACGGCGTGGTGCCGGCGAAGGTCGGCGCGCAGAAGCCCGCCGGCGAGTGGAACACGCAGGAAGTCGTCGCCAAAGGCTCGCAGATCACAGTGACGCTCAACGGCCAGGTGATTGTCGACGCCGATTTGAGCACGATCACGGAAACAGCGGACGGGCAGGGGCTGGCTAAGCACCCGGGCCTCAAACGTCGCCGCGGACATATCGGCTGGCTCGGCCATGGCGCGCTGGTGGAATTCCGCAATATCCGCATTAAACCGCTGGCGCCCTACGTGGACGGCCCGCACAACGTGCCGCCGGAGGGCTTCACCGCGCTGTTCAATGGGCGCGACCTCAGTGGCTGGAAAGGCCTGGTCGCCAATCCCGAAAAACGTGCCCAGATGAGTCCCGACGAACTGGCCACCGCGCAACAAGCCGCCGACGAGCAGATGCGCCAGCACTGGAAAGTCGTCGGCGATATGCTCGAATTCGACGGCAAGGGCAAAGCGCTGTGCACGGCGAAGGACTACGCCGATTTCGAGATGTTCGTCGATTGGCGCATCGGTCCGCGTGGCGACACCGGCATTTACCTGCGGGGATCGCCGCAGGTGCAGATCTGGGACCACACCCAGTGGAAGATCGGTTCAGGCGGCCTCTACAACAACAAAAAGAACCCGAGCAATCCGACCCACATCATGGACAATCCCATCGGCGAGTGGAACCGCTTCCGTATCCGCATGGTCGGAGAGAAAGTGTCCGTGTGGCTTAATGGCGAGCTGGTCGTGGACGAGGTCGTCATGGAGAACTACTGGAACCGCGCCAAGCCTATCTACCCGAGCGGGCAGATCGAATTGCAGGACCACGGCAATCCCATCTGGTTCCGCAATATCTATATCAAGGAGTTGTGACGCCGCACTGCGCCTGCGCGTGCGGCCTCCGGAAGGAACGCGTTATGTCTGAAATGATGGATCAACTGCAAAGCACCATTACCGGGCGCAGCCCGCTGGTGTACATCTACAGCCCCGAGGAAGAACGCATTATCCGCGGTATCCGCGAACTCGCGGCCGGCGCTGGCACGCCGGTGCAGCTGTGGTCGAGTGTCATGGGCCTGGAAGGCGCCGACGCGGAGACCACCGACCCCGTCAAGGCCATTCTGAGCATCATCAGCCAAGACCTGCGAGGCATGATTATCCTGCGTGATTTGGCGCCCTTCATGAGCGACCCGTACGTCGTCCGCGCACTACGCGAGGCCTACAACGACGGCCGGCAAAAACACGACCGCGTGATTTTCCTCCTCTGCGCGGACATGAATGTCCCCGAAGCACTTAAAAAAGAGGTGCATCTGCTGGAAATTGCCCCGCCGGATGAGGGCGAAATTGCCGCGCAGATTCACGCGCTGGTCGCGGAAAATCCCGACTACGTCATTCCCGAAGACGTCATCCAGCAGGTCATTCTGGCCCTTAAGGGCCTCACCGAAAATGAAATCAGCTACGTGCTTCATCGCGCCTGCCGAATCAAAAACGCCGAGAAAGACCAGCTGCTGGACGAAATCTTCGCCGAGAAGAAAAACGTGGTCAAAAAATCCGGCTTTCTGGAATTTTCGCCGCCGCGTTGGCGGGTAGACGGCATTGGCGGCCTGGACAATTTGAAGGACTGGCTGCTTAAGCGCCAGCACATGTTCACCCGCGAGGCCCTGGACGCGGGCGTGCCCATTCCCAAAGGGCTTTTGATGATGGGCGTAAGCGGCTGCGGCAAGAGTCTGGCGGTGAAGACGATCTCGTCTTTGTGGAACATCCCCATGTTCCGCCTGGACATGAATCTGGTGTTTTCCGGCATGTACGGCACGCCGGAAGAGGCCTTCCACCGGGCCCTCAAGACCATCGAGTCCGTCGCCCCAGCCGTGTTGTGGATCGACGAAATTGAGAACGCCCTCGGGCTAGACGAATCCGGCGACCGCATCGCCTCGCATATCTTCTCGAGCTTCCTCACTTGGATGCAGGAGAAGCCGCCGCTAATTTTCATCGCCGCCACCGCCAACAAAATCCAGGCCTTGCCGGCGGAAGTCCTGCGCAAAGGCCGTTTTGACGAAGTGTTCTTCTGCGACCTGCCGTCGAAGGAAGAACGCGAGGACATCCTGCGCATCCACCTCAAGGCCAATGGCGCCAATCCCGACGACTTCGATTTCAAGATGTTGCAGATCATGACCGAGGGCTGGAATGGCGCCGAAATCGAGCAGGCGGTGATTTCCGCCCGCACCGACGCTTTCTACGAAAAACGGCCTTTCACCCAGCGCGATCTGAGCACTGTCATCGGCCGCATCGTGCCCTTGTCCGATACCATGGAGCAGCAGATCAAGGCCATTCGCAGCTGGGCCTTCTCACGAGCGACGCCGGCGTCCAAATACGGCAAGTCCGCCGCAAAACGAGGGTGATTGCGCGCCAGCGGCCGGCTCCACCCGCATCGACATCACTCATCACGCGACCCAACGATAGGAGAACCCGCGATGTTGAAACTCATCAAAGACCGCCGCACTATCCGTTTTTATCAGCAGAAGCCCATTCCGGAAGAGGTCTTGCGCCAGATGATCGACGGCGCCCGCGTGACGTCCTGCGCCGGCAACATGCAGCAGCTGCGCTACGTAGTCGTGACCACGCCCGACATGGCCGAGAAGGTCTTCGCTCAGACAGCCTGGGGCGCCATGGTCCGCCCCAAGCGCAATCCCGAATGGGGTAAGAGCGCAGCCACGGCCTACATCGCCGTGCTCGGCCCCAGCGACGCCGCGCCCATGGTTCACGCCGATGCCGGCGCTGCCATCCAGAGCATGCAGCTCATCGCCCAAGCCAATGGCCTCGGCAGCTGCTGGCTCGGCGCCATCCAGCGCGAGCCACTGCGCAAACTCCTGCAAATCTCCCCCGCTCAGCAGGTCATGTACGTCCTTGCCGTCGGCTATCCCGCCGAACAACCCACCAGCGAGGACGTCCCCGCCGGTGCTTCACTGCGCTATTACCTCGACGACCACGACGTCATCCACGTACCCAAACTCGCCCCCGCCGACGTCGCCCGCTGGTGCTAATCCGCAGTTTTTTTATCCACAGATTCCGCAGATTAGCGCAGAATTCTTTTTGAGGGTGGGGGCGGCGATAAGCAGCGGTTTGGCGACTGTCAGCGGTTTGTAGGTCTGCTGGTCGTTCTGTGGCGCGGTGCTTGCGGCGCGCATTCCGGCGCCGCGTATGTGCGTGTCGGTCGTCGGTCGTCGGTCGTCGGTCGTTCTGTGGCGCGGTGCTTGCGCCGGGCATTCCGGCGCCGCGCATAGATACTTTTTTCTCTATGTCTAGGGCTGAAAAAAGTTCGTAGCGGCATTATAGTACGGGCTTTTCTTAGAGAGTTCTTCCATGCTGCTGGCGGTTCGCTGCAACGAGTTTCGCCAGTGATATGTCCAAACCAACCCGAGACGGAGGCAGAGCGTTACTTATGAACAAGAAGACGATCAAAGACATTGAGCTCAAGGGCAAGAAAGTAGTGATGCGCGTTGATTTCAACGTGCCGATGAACGAGGCGTTGGCGATCACTGACGACACGCGCATTCGTGCGGCGTTGCCGAGCATCACGTACGTTCTTGAGCAGGGCGCGGCGTTGGTTCTGATGAGTCATCTTGGCCGTCCGAAGGGCAAGGGTTTTGAAGCCGAGTTTAGTCTGAAGCCGGCGGCGGCGCATTTGGCGAAGCTGTTGGGTCGCGACGTGAAGGTCGCGGCGGACTGTCTGGCGGCGGACGCCGACGTTGCCGCGTTGAAGTGCGGCGAAGTGCTGATGCTGGAGAACACCCGTTTCTACAAGGCCGAAGAAGGCAAAGCGAAGACGGAAGGCATGAGCGACGCCGAGGCCGCCGAGGCCAAGGCCGCGATGAAGGCCAAGAAGGCCGCGATGGCCG
>JAQWBY010000115.1 GCA_028706165.1 Lentisphaeria bacterium
ACCTCTTTGCCGAGATCAACTTCCATGCCGCGCGGGACGTCCAGCGCACTGTCCGCAGCAAGCGCTACCGCTATGTGCGGCGCTACGACGGCTACGAGCGCGTTGTCCTGCCGAATATTGACGATGGCTTTAACAAACGTTTTCTGCGACATGAAGCCGACTTGGGGGCGCGTCCGCGCATCCCCGAGGAGCAGCTGTTTGACCTCTACTACGACCCGCTGGCCTGCCACTCGGTGGCAGGCGAAGCGTCCTACGGACCGGTGTTGGCGGACATGCGCCAGCGCCTGCAGGCGTGGATGGTCGTCACGAAGGACCCGCTGTTGGCCGGTCCCGTCAAGGCGCCGGTGGGTAGTCGTCTCAACCGCCAGGACGACCTTGAGCCCCAGAATGGCAACTGGGAGCCGCCCGAACAGTGAGTGGCGCGGAATCGGGGCCAGGCAGTCGTTGGCCCACCCCGCATTATTTTCCCCAGCATGAACTTCAGCAGCAGAGGAAGAACATGGACAGCAGACCGAACGTCGTGATGATAGTGATTGATCAGATGCGCCGCAGCGCCTTGGGCATCAATGGCCACGCCTGCGCCGCGCATACGCCCCATCTTGATCAACTGGCGCGAGAGGGCATCAACTTCACGCGGGCCTATTCGGCCTGTCCGTCCTGCATTGCGGCGCGAGCAACCCTGTGGACTGGTCTGGAGCACATAAACCACGGTTTCACGGGCTATGATTCACGCCCTGAATGGCACTATCCCGTGACCTTGCCGGGCGTACTGGCCAACGCCGGTTATCACACCCAATGCGTGGGGAAAATGCATGTCGAGCCGGCCAGAAACCTCATTGGCTTTCACCATGTCGTGCTCCACGATGGCTTTCTGCATGACAAGCGCCGACAGTACCGCAATGCCGCGGAGTATGACGACTACCTGCCCTGGCTGCGCGAACGTCTGGGACCGGTGGCGGACATCTGCGACGTTGGGCCTGGCTGCAACGGCTACGCCAGTCGTTGCTGGCCATGGGACGAACGCTGGCACCCCACCAGCTGGGTCACCAGCGAAAGCATCAACTTCCTGCGGCGTCGGGATCCCACCAAGCCATTTTTCCTCAAAGTGTCCTATCACCGGCCGCATTCGCCATTGGATCCGCCACAGACCTATTTCGACATGTATGCCGACGTGGATTTTCCGGCGCCGCTGCGTGGCGACTGGGTCGAACACGAGTTGCCCCACGGGCAGGCGGAAAATCCCGTGCCGACGGCCAGGCTATTCCGGGAGCGGGCACGCAAGGCCTATCACGCGTTAATCTCGCAGATTGACTACGAGTTGAACCGGCTCTTCATTGAATTATCTGATCGGAATGTGTGGGACGAGACCTTGATCATGGTCGTTGCCGACCACGGTGACATGCTCTATGATCATAATTTTGTGCGCAAGTCGGTGCCTTTTGAAGGCAGCAGCGGCGTGCCGCTGATTGTGCGCCTACCCAAGTCCCTGCGGCAAGGCCGTGTCGGGGTGACCGATCCGCGCTTGGCGGAGTTGCGGGATCTGTTTCCAACGGTTTGCGAGGTCTGCGGCATCACCCCGCCCGCGCAGCTGGACGGCCAAAGCCTGCTCACGGCCACGCCGAGGCAGGAGCCCATACATGGCGAGCACCCCAACGCCGAGTGGTCGAATCACTGGCTCTGCGATGGCCACGAGAAATACTGCTGGTTCTCGCAAAACGGCCGCGAGCTGCTCTTCAATCTCGACGATGATCCCGACGAATGCCACGACCTGAGCAAGGAGCAACCCGCGCGCCTGGCCGAGTGGCGTCAGCGCCTGATTAGCAAGCTCAGCGACCGCGCCGAAGGCTATGTGGCCAACGGCGCCCTGCAAAACGGCCGCCGCCCAATGTCATCGCAGAAATGGGCTGGTGCCGGTAAAAACGCCGCTCAATAAGGAGTGGGCCATGAATCAGCAAGAGATCAACCAGGCGGAATGGAAGAACCCGGACAATTGGTCCGTCGGACTCTATTTCAGCAAGAAAGACACCCGCACTTGGGTGCCCAAGCAAATCCCTTGGATGGGCTGGACTCTGAATCTGGGCACCCGCGCCGGCGCGCTCTGGATGATTGGCTTCCTCATTGGTATACCGCTGTTCATCATTCTGCTCGTCGCTGCCACCTGCCCCATGCCGTGAGTGCTGGCGGTGCCCACAAGCAGTTGTCCAGGGATGGCGGCAGACGACAACTATTCGCAGCAGATGACGGGATAACGGCTGCTGTTGTTGTCACCGCGACCGAGGCCGGGGGCGATGACCAGGAAGCTTTCGCGGCTGCCTGCGTCGTTGTCATTGACGAGGACATTTAGGGCGATGCCATGCTGGGCGGCGGTCGCGTCGATGCCGAGCGCCGCGAGGGGCAATGTCGCGGCGTAGGTAGTGGTCATGCGCTCGTCATCGCGTGTGGTCGTGAGGATGATTTGGGCCAGGGCCGCAGATATTTCGATGCCCTTGGGGGCCGCCCAGGCTGTGACCTCGCTGCCGCCGTTGGCGAGGTGGGTGAGGCCGATTTCCCAGCTGCCGTCCTGACCGGGCGTGGCGATGGCCAGCTGGACGCTGTCGCCTTTCCAAGCATCGCGGCCCGTGAAGGGCTGCGAATGCTTGTCGTCGGTCACCACGACCTGCGCAGTGAGGACGCCGTCTTTGCAGGCCAGGCGGATAGCGGCGCTGAGATCCTGGGGGCCTTTCCAGAAGAGATGGCTGCTGCCGGGCTCGTTGACGACCGTGCTGTGCAGCTGCGCACTGTCCTTGAGGACGAACGTGGGCGTTTCCGGCAGGTCTTTGCCGATTACGGTCAAGTAGCGCAGAGGCACGCTGAACTGCTGCCGGAGTTTCTCGCCGAGGGCGACGGTGATTTGTGCCTGTGGCGGCGTGGCCAGCGCGCCTATGGCGGCTGGCGTTGGCGCGGCGCTGGGCGGCGTGTTGAAATCGATCTGGCGGGTGGTGCCGGCGGCGATGTCGACGGCGAGTTCGGCTGGCGTGATGGCGTAGCCGTTGTCGCTGCGGACGCTGACGGTTCCTCGCAATGGCCCGGCGGTCGGATTGTGAAGCGACAGGGCAAAGGTGCCGGCCCGGTGCGGGTGTATGGTGATGTCCTGCGGCGCGCTGATGATGTCGCTGACGAGGTCGGGCTGTTGCTGTTGGCCGCTGACGCGGATGGTCATGGGGGCCTTGCCAGCCGCGATAAACGCCAGGCCCTGGTCGCTGGTGATAGCCGTTTCATTGCCGAAGATGTCTACGGCATGGACGCTACCGTTGATGCCGCTCAGGGTCAGCAGCCGCTCTTCGCCTTTGAAATCGATGCACCAGCTGGGAAGAAGAAAGTCGCCATTGGCGGCCTGGAAGAGATACGCCTGCATGCCCTCCGGCGTGGCGTATTCGCGCAGGTATTTGGCTTCGCGGTAGAGCGTCACCAGGGCGTTGTACGTGGCATAGGCCTGCTTGGGGTAGAAGTCCTTGGTGATCAGGCCGAAGTTGTGCTCGTTTTCCTTCGGGTCATAGCCGTCATTGCGCAGATCGTACCAGTTGTAGCCCATGGCGCCCTGCGCCCAGCTGAAGAGGAGCTTCTTGAACAGCGTTTCGGCCTGGGCCAGCTCGCCGATGTTGATGGCGGACACGGCGGTCTCGTTGGCCCACCAGGGGATGTCCAGCCCGAGCTGGTGATGGAGTTCGCGCAGGCCAATGATCTGCGGGATGTAGCGGGCGTGTGAGCCATGGCCGTGAAAGGCGTGAATCTCGTAAAAGCCCTTTGCTTCGGCCATGCTGAATGCCATGTGGTCCGGGTGGCTTGAGCGCTCCGGGTAGGGCAATTTCAACGCAGTGTAGCCGCCTGTCATCACCCGCGCTTCCGGGGAGGCTTTCTTGACGGCCTCGTAGAAGACTTTCATGATGGCGATGTAGTTCTCGACGGAGAAATTGGCGAAGCTGAGCAGATCGGGCTCATTCCAGCTCTCGACGTAGGTGACGCGGTGGCGGAACTGCGTCATGAAGGCCTGGACGAAGTCGCCGTAGTGCTTGAGATCAACCATGGGGCGGCCGCGGTTGCCGAAGCGGTTGCCGTAGTCGGGGTTGGCCGGCTGCCAATTGGGGTCGCGCGCCCAGTTCGGGTAGTTGAGGAAGCACACCTGTGAGTCCAGGCCTTGTTGTTCGAAGATAGCTAGGAGATCCCCGAAGACGGCGAAGTTCCGTTCGCCATCGGCCGTGGGTTGTATCTGCGCCCAGGTCGAGGTGCAGCGGCGGATTTTGGCGCCGCACAGGGCCATGGCCTGGGCTTCCAGCTTTTGTTCGGCGACGGGAAAACGCCAGGAGTGCGACTGCACGCCGAAAAGGAAGCCCTTGGGGCGTTCGCTGGTGGGTCCAGCGGGCGTCATGTAGCTGTAGCTGACGCGGCGGCTGAGCTCCTGGCGGCTGTCATTGAGGGTGATATCCACGTAGTACACGCCCAGTTTCGTCGGTGCCGGCAAGGGGAGCGACACGCTGCGGCCGGCAGGCAACGCCAGGCTGAAGGCCTGGTCGTGAAGGGTACTTTGCCAAGCGTCGCTGATGACATAGTGACCGCTGAGGGGCAGAGTGCCCTGGCCGGGATTGCCGATGGCCAGCGCCAATTGCGCCTCGTCGCCAGGCCGCAGGATGTGTATGGGCGTGCCGGTGACCAGCTCGACCGACGGCTGGGCAAGAATGCTTTTCAGCCGCACCGCGCCGAAGCCGATTTCGCCGGCGGCCTCCTTGTCCGCGAAACGGATGGACACGCCTGCTACCCGGATGGGGAGATCGAAGTGCTTGTTAAGGGTGCCTTCTTTTCCCCAACTGCCGGGCATCTTCTTGGCCGTATCGAGCTCAAAGGAATAGCTCTGCCAGCCACTTTGCGAACGGTCGAGCAGCATGGTGAATTGCGTGGTTTCGCCGTCGCGGTCGGCCAGGCGTAGATTGAACGCCTCGGCTTTGCAGTCGGCGGGCTGCCAGAGCTCGACGATGATTTCGCCCACATAGATGTCCGGCAGGGGGTAGGTCCTCTGGAAGCTGAATTCGTACCACTCGCTTTCTTTGGCGTCCCAAGAACAACGGATGGCCTTGCGGCCGTCGTACTCGGCCAGCTCGGCCTTGCCCGGACGTACGGGTGGGAAACCCACGCGCGGCATGGTCTCACCAGGCGCAAACAGCACCGTCGTCGTCGATGCGGCATGGGTGGACACCACGAGACACAGGCAAGCTAGGTAACCAACAACGCGACGAATGGGCATTTATCATCTCCTTTGCAGGTCGGCCGGGGGACAAAACGCAAAAACCAAAACATAATACCGGAAGACCAGGAAGGAGCAGGCACGAGCCGAGAAAAAAGACGTATGCCGTGTTGGCAAGCGATGAACGCCAGACAACGGATGCTGGTGCTGGCATGATTCGGCGGATCCGACTGATCAGACTGATCAGGTCGGCGATCCGTCCGATCCGTCCGTGATAAAAGACAGATGATTGGTCCGATCCGTCCGCGAAAACAAGGTAATCGGTCACCCATTGATATTGGCGGTCTCAGGGGACGCCAGGGACCAGTGGGGCTGATTGGCGGCGGGGCACTGGGGCGAGGACTCACGTCTCACGTCTCACGTCTCACGACTCATGGCCGGGACTGTGGGGACTTTCGGGACCGTGGGGAATGACGCTTTGGACACCAGGGACTGAGTGGGGACTTCCTGGACTTCGGGGACCGGTTGCTTGATACCCGGGACTGCTGGGAGCGCCGCCATCCCGGCACTTTTCGGCCTGGATAGAATGGATCAAGTCGTCAGATTGGCCAAGTTCGGCTCGGAGGGCCGTACCATGCATAACCCCTGTTGAGGCGCCCGGAGGGAGCTGCAACCATGCGTGTGACAACAGCTTGGAATTGCTCCTGGAGGGCGCCACATTGGTTAGGCACGTCCCGTCTCACCGCATCGGAGGGGGCCTGTCGTGCATCCAATATCAATGGGTGACCGATTACAAAACAAGAAAGGCGATGCGACGGATGCGCTCGCGTACCCCTTCCGGCATCGGTTCTATTACTGAGCGGCGTAGAAGCAGCCGGCGGGGTCTTTTTGGGGGTTTGCGGTCCAGACGGTGAGTTGTTTGACATTGCCGCAGTGGCCGTCGTAGCAGGCGTAGTTGCCGGTGTCGTTATGGCGTGGGAAGAAGAGCCACGGGTCGGTGCTGCTGGTGCCGTACCACGAGTCCGAATACCAGGTATTGCTGTTGCCACGGTTGTAGGTGTAGGGCATGCGCATATAGCCATAGTTGGAGGTGCCACCGGCCACCCAGTTGATGGCGGTGTGTCGCGGCATGGTACTCGAACTGGACAGGTAGCCGAGATCGCCGAAGATCATGGCTGAAGACGGGTACACCACGTCGTGGAGTTTGAGGCCGACTTTTACCGAGGTCAGGTAGAAATGCAAGCGATTGACATTATTGAGACCGTAGGAGCAGGGCGAGGTATGCGAGGTATTGAAGGTTTTGCCGGTCTTGGTGTCGTTGGGGCAGATGAAACTGGACGGGCTATCGAGGTACTTGCCGTTTGCCAGCAGATAGCGGAAGGTGTAGTTGGTGCCGCCGCGGGCCTCGCAGCAGGAAATCAGCGCGTCGTCGCTATCGTTGGTGTACATGGCGTTGGCCAGGATGATCTGCTTGAGGTTGTTAGTGCAGCTGATGGTGCGGGCCTTCTCCCGCGCTTTGGCCAGTGCCGGCAGCAACATGGCGGCCAGAATGGCGATGATGGCAATGACGACCAGCAACTCAATGAGGGTGAAAATCCGATGTTTCATGGTCAGTCCTTGTTGGTTAATTCCCAAATTCTAGCTTCTCGCGAGCAGGAATTCCTAATACATCGACACAGCATGGTAAGAGTATGGTTCTAATCAAGCGAAATAATAATGGACGTTTGTTGCATAAATGTGGACATTTGTGTCAATAATTGCGTTCTTCAATGCATAGGGGCTGTTCAATAATTACATATACAAGGGCGGCGCACGCTTTCAGCGTGGCTTGCCTTGGGCTGGTATGTTTCGCGCTTTCAGCGTGGCTGCTGCTTCGCGGCGAGGGAAATATTGACCGGTGGCAAGGCATTTTGGCAAAGAGCGTTTGCGTTGAAAGGTGTAAACTTAATTAGTGAACGACTTCTTAGTGTTTGCCTTCGGCGCTCCACGGGCAGTAGCTGGCAGAGCATTGCAGGGTCTTTTGCGGGAGACTGGCGACATGGCCGTCAAGGAAGCCGTAATTGCTGGCGTTGCTGTGACGGATGGAGTGGGAGTCGGTACGGGGGCCCTGCGGGTCGTTGCTGCCGGCGCTGCCCAGCGAAAATTCATAACCGGAGTACTCCAGGAACATCGCGGTGGTCGAGGGGTTGACGATGGAAGACTGTGCTTGGCTGATGGGTGGCGTGGGGGCGCCGCCAGTCCAGTGCACGACATTGATGCAATAGCCGCCTTGGGCACCTAGTTCCAGACCGGTCATTTGGCCAGCGTAAGCGTGAGTGGTGTACTTGGTCGTGTAGGATGGGCAGTCGTAGATTTTTAGGTCGCCGACATAATTTTTCAGCCCCACTTTCCAAGAGCCGGCCTCCGCATAGGTTGGATCGCTGGAACTATTACTGCCGAAGCGCTGGCGGACGTTGGTGCCGCCGTTGTCATCAGCATACATCATGTGTGCCGTGGAAATCTGCTTCAGGTTGGACGTGCAGGAAATCTGCCGCGCTTTTTCCCGCGCTTTGGCCAGTGCCGGCAGCAGCATGGCTGCCAGAATGGCGATGATGGCAATCACGACCAGGAGCTCAATCAGGGTGAAGGACAGAATGCGCTTCATGATTTTCCTCCGGAAACTTGCGGGTTGTGAACGGAACAGAGAAGCCGAAATGGGCGCTAATCAAGGCGGCGAAACAGTGTAAGTCAATGATAGCACTAGAGATCGCATATATCAAGGCATGGCGGCGGCTTATGGCAAGATGCTGCCGTTAACTGCCAAACCGGCTATCTCGGGCGCGTGGAGGCAATGGGCTAGCGCTGGCGGTCGCGAATGACACTACCGGTAGTGTTAAAGAAATCGCCTGCGGGGGCTTGACAGGTGGCAGAACGGGAAAATTCACTCCTAGATGCAAATTTGTTCTTAAAAAGCAGTTCCGTAATTCTTTGATTTTGACGATGTTAGGGCGTGATGAAAAAAAAGTGTAGAAAAAGGGAGAAACGTGGTTTGCGGGCAGTTGCACGGCATATATAGTGTGTTTTGCTATCAAAGCACACTAAATAGGGTATAAGACATTCATACTAGAGTAAATCGCAAAGCTATTGGGCGCATGAAGTTGCTGATATGCGTCTTTGGCAAGGCTGTGTCCAGCGAGAGGAAAGGTAACGACCATGATCATGACGAAGGGGCCATTTGAGTATTTTAGGAAGCGAGACGGGCATCTGGTGCCATTTCGGTTGGAGAAGATAGCGCATGCGGTGCTGAAGGCCGGCGAAGCGGCGGCACGCAACGACGGGACGCCGTTCCCAGCGGAGCAGGCTGATGAGATTGCCAACGAGGTGGCCACCCAGCTGGACAATCCCCTGTGCGAGTATTACACCCTGCCTGACAGTGACGGCCGGCGCATTCCCTGCCTGGAAGATGTCCAGGACATGGTGGAGATCGTGCTGGCGGAGCGCAAGCTGTCGTCGACAGTTGCGGCCTTCAAGCGCTACCGGAAGATGCGTGAGCGGGCGCGCGAGGCGATTCATGTGCGTCGTCAGGGCGGTGACAGCAAGAACGACATTACAGATCAGAGTTTGCTGCTGGTTGAGTCCACCAGTGGTGGCACGATTCTGCCTTGGGACCGCGGGCGCATAGTGACGAAGCTGGTGGAGCATCTGCAGCTGGATGACGAGGCGGCGGTGAGCGTGGCGAAGGAAGTTGAGAATCAGATCATCGCCAGCAACATGAAGAGTGTCGGCACTACGTTGATCCGCGAGATGGTCAACAATGTCCTGGTTGAGCGTGGCTACAAGAACCGGCTGGAAGACCTGTCGCTGTATCACGTGCCGCGGGAATTCATCAAGAATTTGATGTATGCGAAGCCGACGGAGAACAGCAATATCGTGAGCAACAACCCCGAGGCGGTGAATCTGAGCATCGCGGAGTTGATTCTCAAGCAGTGGGGTTTGGAGACGATCTTCAGCCCGGCGGTGAAAATGGCGCACGACACGGGGGCGGTGCATCTGCACGACTTGGGCTATCCGCATCGCGTGTACTGCTCGTCGCATTCCATTGAGTACATCAAGAAGTATGGCTTGCGTGACTTGTCGAACCTGAATACCGAGTCGAATCCGGCGCGGAGTGCGTCGGTGTTGACGGGTCATCTGAATACCTTCCTGGCGTCGATGCAGGCTAATTACGCGGGTGCGCTGGGCATTGCCTACATCAACATCTTCTACGCGCCGTATTTGCTTGGCATGAGCGACAAGGAGATCAAGCAGGTTGCGCAGGAGCTGATTTTCAATGGCTCGCAGAATGCGTTTTCGCGCGGTGGGCAGACGCTGTTTTTGGATTTCAACATTCACACGGGCGTGCCGGGCTACCTGCAGACGGTGCCGGCGATCGGCCCGGGCGGGCACTATATGCTGCGGCGCGCGGACGGGCAGGTCGTGTCGTTGGTTGATCGCCTGCAGGACGCGCGTGATGGCGCTGGCAACCGTCTGATGGACCTGTTTGTGGTCGATGCCGACGGCAGCGAGCGCTTGGTGCTCCACGAATGCTATAGCGAAAAGGGCGGCGTTTACACGGATTGGGACGTGGAGGATGACGTGACCAAGCGCGGCGAGCACATCATGGTCTATGGTGACTATCTGGCGGAGGCTCGTCGTTTCACGTCCGCGCTGCTGCAGGTGTGGGGCGATGGCGACCGCAATGGCCGCGTCTTCGAATTCCCGAAGTGCGATTTTCATATCAGCAAAGAGACTTTTGAGGATCCCGAGCAGTACCGCATCTTCCAGGAGGCCTGTGAGCTTTCCAGCAAGAATGGGTCGACCTACTTCATCTTCGACCGTGACGAAGTGACGCTGTCGGCTTGCTGCCGGCTGCGGACGACGATTGACGACAATCGCATGCTACGGCATCCGGAGAGCATGCGCTTCTGCGGCTTCCAAAACGTGACCATCAACATTCCGCAGGCGGCCTACCGCGCCTCTCGCGCCGGCCAGAAGAGTCTCGACGGCGTTCTGGCGGAGATTGATGCGACCATGGAGTTGGCGGTTCAGGCGCACTTGCAGAAGAAGGCGAAAGTCGCCGAGATGATGAGCGGCCCGGGCCGCCCCCTGTGGCAGATCGGCAAGACCGCCTGCGACGGGCGGCCCTATGTGGAGCTCGACAAGGCGACCTACATCATCGGCCTGATTGGCGTTAACGACGCGGTGAAATTTCTCATGGGCAAAGAAATGCACGAGGACAAGGAAGCTTTCAACATGGCTCTGCGCATTGTCTCGCACATGTATTTGCGCGCCAAGCAGTTCACCAAGCAGTACGGTCTGAAGTTCACGTTGGAGGAATCGCCGGCGGAGAGTGCGGCGCGGCGCTTGGCGAAGGCCGACCTGATATTCTTCCCGGCGGAGGCTCGCGAAGTGGTCAAGGGCGCGAGTGACGACGTGGCCTACTACACCAACTCCATCCACCTGGCGGCGGAAGCGCCGGTGTGCCTGGTGGAACGCGTTGAGAAGCAGGCGATGTTCCATAGCGTGATTGAGTCCGGGGCCATCACCCACGCGTTCATCGGCGAAGAACGGCCGTCGGCGACGGCGATTGCCGAGTTGATGAAGGGCATCTTCTTCCGGACGCAGTCCGCGCAGGTGACCATCTCGCCGGAGTTCACCTACTGCA
>JAQWBY010000519.1 GCA_028706165.1 Lentisphaeria bacterium
GCTTCGACGACCTGTGGCATGTCGCCGAAGCGGCCTACTGCCATTTCCGCAGCAGCTATCTGCAAATCGCCTTCGTGCGCCGACGCCGGGCGGAAGACCACGCGGCCATGCGCGACATCCTCCACGAAGAAATAGCTCTGGCCCTGCGTCTGCTGGCCGTCATGAACGCCGATTCCCGCATCGGCTTCGAAGCCAGCAACCATTACTACTACACACACAACAGCATCGTCGAAAAAATCTTCAACTGCCGGCACCTGCTCGCCGCGCTGGGCGACAACAACCAGAATTAATCAGACCGATCAGCAATCCGATCCGTCCGATCCGTCCGATCCGTCCGATCCGTCCGATCCGTCCGCAAAGAAGACCACTGGCACCGTGAGGCCTCTTTGGCTCCTGGGAGCGCCGCCGTCCCGGCGGCACTCATTGGCGGCGCAGTACTGCGGCGAGGACTCACGGACTCATGAGGCATGGTCCCATGGATTGGACCGAGGGGAATGACACCTTGGACGCTGGGGACCGGTTGTGGACTGCTTGGACACTAGGGACTGACTGGCGGCGTCCATAGTGTCCATAGCGTCCATTTAAGCGCCCAGTGTCCCGCTAGGCAAGAGGCGGCGCTGGCGGCAGGCTATTCTCAACCACTCCTATGAAACCCGTTCCTTGTGTCCGTTGCGGCTTGAAGCGGCGGCGTGAATTGCCGCAAAGCGGCAAGACATGCCGCCATTTTCTTTGCCTTTGCCTTCTTTGCGGCTTCGCGGCTTCGCGTGAGACTAAAACACATATTGGCAGCGGCACAGCTGTTATCAATGGCTCCTATGAAACCCGCTGCCGCAAAGGTCGGCGGAAATCAAGGTCGGATGGTTGAGCGGCGGTTGGCCGTGGGTATCCTGTAAATTGTCCCCGGTGTTTTCCCTGCCGGGGTGGTTACTAACCGATTACTGCCGATCAGCCCGATCTTTGCATTCTATGCAGGCAAAACGGCCTGGCTGGCCTACATTATGCGACCAACAAATGCCCGGCGGCGGCTACTCGTCTCGGGTGTATCAGTCGTTCCATGTAACGCCCGCCCATGTTTCCCGCAGCTTCTCACGCCGCCCATTTCATCCATCCTCATCCCCCTTTTCCCGACAATCTCGCCCATGTCCATGCCACTTCGCCCCACCATATCGCGCCTCCTTAGCTGCTCGTCGCTCACCATCGGAGTTGCGGCTCTGCAGCAGACCCTGGCGATGTTTGCGGGGCTGGTGATGGTCCCGCTGATCATTGCCCGTGGCATCGGCGTCAACGCCGAGGACAGTACGCAGCTGGTGGTCATGGCCATCCTGGTTTCAGGCTTGACGACCTTTCTGCAAGTGAGCCGCTGGGGGGTGCTAGGGTCGGGCTATTTGCTGGTGATGGGCTCCAGCAGCCTGTTCATCGCGCCGTCCATCATGGCGGGCAAGGCCGGCGGCCTGGCGCTGGTGTGCGGCATGACACTAGCCATGGCGCCGGTGGAAGCGCTGCTCAGCCCGGCAGCGCGTCTTCTCAAGCGCCTGGCGCCACCGCTGGTCATCGGCGTCATTGTCATCCTGCTGGCCTGCTCCATCGTCCCGGTCAGCGTCCAGCAGTTCATGGGCGGCTTCAACGCCGGCAACGACCTGGCCAGCTGGCGCATGCTCGCGGTGGGCAGCTTCACCGTCATCTGCACTTTCCTGGCCAATGCCTGCCCCTGGGGCATCGTCCGCGTCGGCTCCGTTATCGTCGGCCTCCTGGCCGGATCGGCTCTGGCTGCGCTCTTGGGCATGGGCGATGTCAGCCACTTGCGCGAAGCCGCCTGGCTGGCCCTGCCGCGGCCCGGCTGGACCGGTCTGGCCTTCTCGCTGGATTTCGCCCTGCCCTTCGCCATTCTTTACGTCATCAGCGCCCTTGAGACCTTCGGCGACATCCACGCCATCGCCGTTGTCAGCGGCGAAAAAATGAGCGCAGTGGAAAATCGCCGGCTCAGCGGCGGCCTCATGGCCGACGCTGTTGGCAGCGCCTTGGCCGGGCTCTTCGGCACTGTCGCCAACACCAGTTTCAGCGGTAACATCGCCATCGCCGAGTTGAGCGGCGTGACCTCGCGCAAAGTAGGCGTCATTGTCGCAGCGCTGCTGGTTGTGCTGAGCTTCTTCCCCAAACTGGCGGCGATGTTGACGATCATGCCGGCGCCCGTTCTGGGTGGCAGCATGCTGGTCGCCGTGGCCATCCTGCTCAGCGTAGGCCTGCGCATCCTTGTCAGTAGCCAGCCCACTCATGGCGAAATGATGGTCGCCGGCATGGCTTTGGCCATCGGTCTGGGCGTTCAAAGCAACCCGGCCATCGCGACGCACGCGCCGGCGTGGCTAGCGCCGCTACTACGCTCAAGCATCTGCATGGGCACCCTCGTCGCCATTGTCGGCAACACTTGCCGCCGCTGGTCCAAAGCATAGTCTGCCAACCACCACCAGAACCGCCATGCCAAACCATCCGCCTCCATCCCCTGCCGACGCCCCTCTGGCTCTCACGCCCATCGGCACCTTCCATGCCGATGCCAAATACGCCTACGATGTGCCCCGCCAAGCCGTCCTGGCTGACAGCAACCGCGGCGTCATCACCCTCCGCCCTGACG